>NZ_JBTJEQ010000003.1:0-209956 GCF_054456675.1 Jatrophihabitans sp. YIM 134969 | reverse complement strand
CCGGTCCCGCCCTGCGGGCGGTGCTCACCGAGGTCGGCGGCGAGTTGACCCTCGGCGTCGACCCCGCCCGGGCCTGGTCCGGTGCGCGCGGCACCCCGGCGCTCGCCGCGGTCGCGGTGCTGGCCGAACGCAGCGGCACCAGCGGTGCCCGACTCGCGGACGTCCTCGGGGCCACCGCCGCGACCCTGCGCGACGACGCCGTCGCGGCCGGGCGCCGGGCCGCCGCCCGCGTGGGCGTCTGGTCGGTCCTGCCGCTCGGGCTGTTCTTCCTGCCGGCCTTCGTGTGCCTCGGCATCGTCCCCGCCGTGGTCGGCCTGGTCGGCGGCCTCGACGCGCCCCTGCCCTGACACCGTGCGCGCACTGGAGGGTTGGACGACCCTCGACGGCTAGCGTGTCCGCGTGACCTCCCCCGACCGACCGTGGCCTGGGGCCGTCATCACCAGCCCGGCGAACGGACGCGTCAAGGACCTCGCCGCCGTCCGACGCCGCCGGCACCGCGACCGCGGCGACACCACCGTCGTCGAGGGCCGCGAGGAGATCCTGCTGGCGCTCGACGCCGGCGTCGTGCCACGGGAGTTCTGGTTCGCACCCGACTTCGACCGCGAGCTGCCCGACGGGCTGCTCGATCGTTTCGTTGCACAGGGCGTCGATCTCGTCCAGACCTCGCGGGCGGTGTTCGAGAAGCTCGCCTACCGCGAGTCGCCCGACGGCTGGCTCGCCGTCGTCCCCGCCCCCGGCCGCCCGCTGGCCGACCTCGATCTCACGGACACCCCGTTGGTCGTGATCTGCGAATCCGTCGAGAAACCCGGCAACCTCGGCGCGCTGCTCCGCACCGCCGACGCCGCAGGAGTCGACGCCGTGGTCTCGGCCGACCCGCGGTCGGACTGGGGCAACCCCAACGTCGTCCGAGCCTCGAAGGGCACGGTCTTCAGCGTGCCGATCGCCGCGGCCGACTCCGCCGACGTCCTCGCGTGGCTGCGCGAGCACGGGATCGCCGTGGTCGTCGGCACCCCCGACGCCGACGACCTCTACACCGACGCCGATCTCACCGGCGCGGTCGCGATCGTGGTCGGCACCGAGAAGCAGGGCGTGACCGCGGTCTGGCGCGACGCCGCCGACCTCACCGTCCGCATCCCGATGCGCGGCCGCGCCGACTCCCTCAACGTCGCGACCTCCGCCGCGCTGCTCGTCTTCGAAGCCGTCCGCCAGCGCGGCTGAGGATCACGCCCTCAGGGGCACCTCTCGTTCAGCTTCACGACGCCGAAGTCGATCGGTTCGCCGTCGGCGACGGTGCTGCCCGGCGGCACCGACTGGCTGCACACCTGCCAGTCGCGGTCGAGGACTTGGAACCGTCCAGCGCCGGTCGCGTCCGTCGATGTCGTGAAGTAGACCGGGTTCCCGCTCACGGACTGAATGTCGTCCTGAGCGGTCTGCAACCCCTTCCCCACCTCGTTCGGCATGGTGAACCGCGTCGCGGATTCCGGCACCGAAGGAACCGGGTCGGTTGTCGTCGCCGCCGGTGGGGGCGGTGTCGACGACGTCCTGGGTGGCGGGGCCGACGTCGACGACGAGGCCGCGGACGCGACCGAGTTCGCGCTGGTCGGCGCCGTGGCCGTCACCGTCCGCACCACGGTCGAGCTGCCGCCGCATGCGGACAGGACGAACACGGCGAGGACTGACGGCACGACCAGACGGACGTTCACGGGGTCAACTCCGGGGCTGCGAGGGGGAATCGGGACCCGCACGATCGCACGCCTTCGTGCGTGCCGCACGTCAACGGGCGACGTTTATGGATTTGGGAGTACCAGATCTGGCGCACGCGCGGAGCGGCCGTCCACAGGCACGCGTGTCGTCCACAGCGGCCCTTCCCGTCGGTCCGGCGGGGTCGATCGCGCCGACGCTGACGGCATGACGATCTCTCGCTCCCTCATCCGCTCGGTCCGCGCGAACGCGCTCGTGGCCGGAACGGTCGCGGCCGTCGCCTGGCTGCTCGCCGAGTTCGGCCTGCTCGTCGCGGCGCCGCTGGCTGCCGCCCGGGCGCGGCTCGACGGTCCCCGCGACGCCGGCATGAGCACCGCCGAGTACGCGGTCGGCACGGTGGCCGCGGTGGCCTTCGCCGCCGTCCTCTACAAAGTCGTGCGCAGTGGCGCGGTGTCCTCGGCCCTGACCTCGATCATCCAGGGCGCGCTGGGCATCTCCCTGTGAACCTGCGGGTCCGGGTGAACCTGCGGGCGCTGCGGCGCGACGACGGCATGGTCACGGCCGAGACGGCCGCGGTCCTCCCGGTGCTGGTGGTCGTCGCGGTGTTCGCGGTCGCGGTCGTCCTCGCGGCGGGGCAACGCAACCGCCTCGTCGACGCCGCCCACGTCACCGCCCTGGCCGCCGCACGCGGCGACACCGGTGCGGCCGCCCTGGGTGCGCAGGTCGCGCCGGGTGCCCACGTCGTGGTCGGGTCGGGCGACGACCTGGTGACGGTGACGGTCACCGGCACCCTCGAGGTCGGGCCGGTGCACGGACCGACCGTCACGGTCACCGCCGTGGCGCCGCTCGAACCGACCGGTGCGCCACCGGCGGCGGTCCCGTGACGACCCTTCAGCCGCAGCGCGTCGCGGACCGCGAGGTGGATCGGCCCGACTCCGGGGCAGCGACAGTGTGGGCCGCCGCGCTCGTCGTGCTCGTCGTGGCGGCCACCGTCCTCGCGGTCGGGGCGGCCACCGCCGTCGGCGCTCGGCACGCGGCGCAGGCTGCGGCCGACCTCGCCGCGCTCGCCGGTGCCGGCCGGATCGGGGTGGTGGCGGGCGACGTCTGCGCGGCGGCGGGCCGCGTGGCCGAGGGCAACGGCGTGAGTCTCTCGGCCTGCGACGTGACCTCGACCGGTCCGCGCACCGGAGAGGTCAGGGTGCAGGTCGAACGGCCTGTCCGGTTCGCCGGGATCGACCTCACGGCCCGGGCCAGGGCCCGGGCGGCCCGCCTGCCGGGCGGGCTCCCACCGGTCGCGGCCCTCGGTGCGGGCCGACCGACCGTGTGGCAGCATGATCCGGGCGGTTCGACCGGCGTCGGTCCGGACCGACGGAACCGCGCGGCGCTCGAGCGCCGGAAGCGAAGATCGCGAACACAGGAGGCCCACGTGGACCTGACGCTGAACACTGCACGCGTGCAGGAGCGCGCTGTGCTGGAGGTCGGCGGCGAGGTCGACATGTACTCGTCCCCCACGTTGCGCGAGCGCATCGCCGAGCTGCTCGACAGCGGCGAGTCGGTGCTCGTGGTGGACCTGTCGGGCACGAGCTTCCTGGACTCCACCGGCCTCGGTGCCCTGGTGGCCGGTCTGAACCACGCCAAGCAGGTCGGCGGCGAGATGCCGATCGTCTGCAGCTCCGACCGGATCCTCAAGCTGTTCCGGATCACCGGCCTCGACGGCGTCTTCACGATCTTCCCGTCGGTCGACGACGCTGTCGCCGCCCAGCCCGCCTGAGCCGACCGCCCACTCCACGGCGGACCACCGCCGCTCACCGTCAGGCCAGAACACCCCTGGCTGATCAGCATGCCCCCACTGTGCGATCACCCGTGTGTCGCGCGGCCGTCGGCGCGCGACACGGTGTGACCCACGTCCTACCCTTCGGCAACCGCGCCTCCGCGCTCCCTTAGACTGCCCCGGCAGTCGGCAGGGTGGCCGAGGCGCCGTCTCCAGCCGCCCGTGTCCGCGACGGGTCGGTCCGAGAACCTCGGGACCGTCTCGTGATCCGATCACGTCCGGTCAGCAGGCCCTGGAGGAGTTCGCGCCCATGTCAGCCCCCGCCATCACCACGGTCGCGTTACCAGCGATCAGTGGTTCCGAGCACTACTGGGCGGTCGGCACGCTCGTGCTCGCCGTCCTCGCTCTCGTCTTCGCCGGCGTGTTGGTCCGGCAGGTCCTCGCGGCCGACGAGGGCACGCAGAGCATGAAGGACATCGCCAAGGCGGTGCAGGAGGGCGCAGCCGCGTACCTGCAGCGGCAATTCAAGACGCTGGCGGTCTTCGCCCTCATCGTCTTCGTGCTGTTGCTGCTGCTGCCGGTCACCGAGGGTGGGTGGGGCACCCGCATCGGCCGCGCGGTCTTCTTCCTGATCGGGGCGGTGTTCTCGGCCCTGGTCGGCTACATCGGCATGACGATGGCCACGCGTGCCAACGTCCGCGTCGCCGCCGCCGCCCGCGGCGGTGAGCGCACCGCCGGGTTCAAAGTCGCCTACCGCACCGGCGGCATCGTCGGCATGCTGACCGTCGGTCTCGGCCTCGCCGGGGCGAGCGTCGTGCTGCTGGCCTTCAACGAGACCGCGCCGACCGTGCTCGAGGGCTTCGGCTTCGGCGGCGCGCTGCTGGCGATGTTCATGCGCGTCGGCGGTGGCATCTTCACCAAGGCCGCCGACGTCGGCGCCGACCTCGTCGGCAAGGTCGAGGCGGGCATCCCGGAGGACGACCCCCGCAACGCGGCCACCATCGCCGACAACGTCGGCGACAACGTGGGTGACTGCGCCGGCATGGCCGCCGACCTCTTCGAGTCCTACGCCGTCACGCTGGTCGCCGCGCTGATCCTCGGCCAGACCGCCTTCGGCGCCAAGGGCCTGCTGCTCCCGCTCATCATCGGCGGCATCGGCATCATCAGCTCGGTCGTCGGCATCCTCGCCACCCGGATCCGCGACTCCGACCGCAACGGCCTGGTGCCGATCAACCGCGGCTTCTTCATCTCGGCCGCGACCTCGCTGGTCCTGGTCGCGATCCTCGCGTTCTCGTTCCTGCCCTCGAAGTTCTCGGGCTTCGACGACTTCACCGAGATCAGCGACCCGGGCACCGGCAACCCGAAGGTCATCGCCTTCCTCGCGGTCCTCATCGGCATCGTGCTCGCCGTGGTCATCCAGCAGTTGACCGGCTACTTCACCGACACCATCCGCCGCCCGGTCAAGGACGTCGCGGACTCCTCGCTGACCGGCCCGGCCACCGTCATCCTCGCCGGCATCTCGCTCGGCCTGGAGTCGGCGGTGTACACCGCGGTCCTCATCGCGCTCGCCGTGTTCGGCGCGTTCCTGCTCGGCAGCGGCTCGGTCGTCGTGGCGCTGTTCGCCGTGGCCCTCGCGGGCACCGGCCTGCTCACCACGGCCGGCGTCATCGTCGCGATGGACACCTTCGGCCCGGTCAGCGACAACGCCCAGGGCATCGCGGAGATGAGCGGCGACATCGACGAGGCGGGCGCTCGCGTGCTCACCGACCTCGACGCCGTCGGCAACACCACCAAGGCCATCACCAAGGGCATCGCGATCGCGACCGCCGTCCTCGCGGCGACCGCACTGTTCGGCTCCTTCTCCCGCGCCGTCACCACCGCGCTGGACAAGACCGGCGCCTCGATCGCGGGCAACCTCACCTTCAGCACCGACCTCACGACCCCCAGCAACCTCGTCGGGGTCGTCATCGGTGCGGCGGTGGTCTTCCTGTTCTCCGGCCTGGCGATCAACGCGGTCGCCCGCGCGGCCGGCCGGGTGGTCTTCGAGGTGCGCGAGCAGTTCCGCCGCCACCCCGGGATCATGACGTTCGAGGAGCGGCCCGACTACCGCGCGGTCGTCGACATCTGCACCAAGGACTCCCTGCGGGAGCTCGCCACCCCCGGCCTGCTCGCGATCTTCGCCCCGATCTGCATCGGCTTCACCCTCGGTATCGGCCCGCTGGCGGGCTACCTCGTCGGCGCGATCGCGGCGGGCGTGCTCATGGCCGTGTTCCTCGCGAACTCCGGCGGTGCGTGGGACAACGCCAAGAAGATGGTCGAGGACGGTGTCCACGGCGGCAAGGGCACCGAGGCCCACGCGGCCACGGTCATCGGCGACACCGTCGGCGACCCGTTCAAGGACACCGCGGGCCCCGCGATCAACCCGCTCATCAAGGTCATGAACCTGGTGGCGGTCATCGTGGCTCCGGCCGTCGTGCAGCTGTCGGTGGGCAGTGACAAGAGCCCCGCGCTGCGTGCGGTCATCGCGGTCGTCGCGTTCCTGATCATCGCCGCGGCGGTCATCGTGTCCAAGCGCCGCAAGATCTCCATGGGGGAGACCCCGGCCGACGCCCAGTCGATCGGCACCTCGCCGGTCGGCTGATCCCAGGTACCCCGCTCGTCCCGGAACCCCCGGCCTCCCCGCGAGGCCGGGGGTTCCTGCCATCCTGACGCGATGCAGTTCTCGCTGTTCGGTGCGGAGGCGGGCGACCTCGTGCTCGCCGACCTCGACGGCGTGCTGCTCGGCGGCGGTCACTGGGTCGACACCACCGACGGCGCGCGACTGTCGGTCGTGGTGGCCGACGCCTGGCGCGTCGACGCGCTCGGCGACGCCTTCACCGCCCTCGACGTCGCCGGCGACGACCCGGCCCGCCCCGCCGCGGCCCCGGGGTCGGCGGGAGCCGAGACCGACGGCTACGTCGCCCGCACCCGGATCACCCCGGCGCTGCGCCCGCTCGAGGCCCGCTGGCGGCGCGGCGCCGCCATCGCCCCGCCCGACGACCTCGTCCTCTCCGCGGCGGGCCTGCGGCTGTGGGCCGTCACGTCGGGCGTCACCGACGAGGTCGGCTACGTGCTGCGCACCCCCCAGGTCCCGGACGCGGCGGGTCCGGCCGGGCGGCTGCACCGCATCGCCGGTGCCCTGCTCGCGCGCACCGGCATCGCGGCGGTCGAGCTGGGCAACCGCGGCGGCGGCCCCGGCTGGCGCGTCACCTCGGCCCGGCGGCTGCGCCGACTGGCCGAACTCCTCGGTCCGCCGCCGCCCGGGGCCGAGGCCCAGTGGCCGACGGTGACCACCGGCGCCACCGGTCGCCCGGTCGAACGGAACTGACCCGCCGCCCCGTCACCGGATGTCACGGTCCGGTTGCCGGCGCCGTGTACCGTCCGCCTCGCCGGGCCGCTGAGGTCCGCGCCCCAGCGCTCGTCGTGGCTCCGAACCCCGGCGGCCGCCCGTCCGCACCACCGTCGGCACCCAGGAGAACACGTAGTGGCGAGCAGCAGGTCGAGCACCCGACGATCAGCGGGGACCGGTTCCGGTACCAAGCTGGTCATCGTCGAGTCGCCGACCAAGGCCCGCATGATCGGCGGCTTCCTCGGCCCCGACTACGTGGTCGAGGCCTCGATCGGCCACATCCGCGACCTGCCCCGCAACGCCGCCGACGTGCCCGCGAAGTACAAGGGTGAGCCCTGGGCGCGGCTCGGGGTCGACACCGACCACGACTTCGAACCGCTCTACGTCGTCGCGGCCGACCACAAGCAGCAGGTCACCAAGCTCAAGACGCTGCTCAAGACCAGCAGCGAGGTCTACCTCGCGACGGACGAGGACCGCGAGGGCGAGGCCATCGCCTGGCACCTGGTCCAGGAGCTCAAGCCGACCGTCCCGGTGCGCCGGATGGTCTTCCACGAGATCACACCCGCGGCGATCGAGCGCGCGGTCGCGAGCCCCCGGGAGATCGACGCCGACCTCGTCGACGCCCAGGAGACCCGCCGCATCCTCGACCGCCTCTACGGCTACGAGGTCAGCCCGGTCCTCTGGCGCAAGGTGCTGCCGCGGCTGTCGGCCGGTCGCGTCCAGTCCGTCGCCACCCGCATCGTCGTCGAGCGCGAGCGCGCCCGCATGCGGTTCCGCACCGCCGAGTACTGGGACCTCAAGGCGATGTTCGAGACCGCCGGTCCCGCAGCGGGCACCGACGCCGGCGAACCGACGACCTTCAACGCCACGCTCGTCGCGGTCGACGACGTCCGGGTCGCCACCGGCCGCGACTTCGCGGCGGAGACGGGCGAGGCGAGCGGCGACGTGCTGCACCTCGACGAGGCGGGCGCCCGCGGGCTCGCCGCCCGGCTGCAGGACCGGCCGTTCGCGGTCACCCGGGTCGACGAGAAGCCCTACCGCCGTCGCCCGTACGCGCCGTTCATGACCTCGACCCTCCAGCAGGAGGCGGGCCGCAAGCTGCACTGGTCGTCCGAGGTGACGATGCGGGTGGCGCAGCGGTTGTACGAGAACGGCCACATCACCTACATGCGCACCGACTCCACGAACCTGTCGGAGACGGCGCTGACCGCGGCGCGCAGCCAGGCCCGTGAGCTGTACGGCGACGCCTACGTCCCGGCCGAGGCCCGCACCTACAACAAGAAGGTCAAGAACGCGCAGGAGGCGCACGAGGCGATCCGGCCGTCGGGCGACTCGTTCCGCACCCCGGGCCAGCTCGCGAACCAGCTCTCCGGCGACGAGTTCCGCCTCTACGAGCTCATCTGGCAGCGCACGCTCGCCTCGCAGATGTCCGACGCCGTCGGCACGACGGTGTCGGTCCGCATCGCCGGCACCAGCGTGGCGAACGAGCGCGCCGAGTTCTCCACGTCCGGGCGCACGATCACCTTCCCCGGCTTCCTGCGGGCCTACGTCGAGGACGTCGACAGCAGCGGCGAGAAGGACGACGCCGAGAAGCGGCTGCCACGCCTGACCCGCGACGACGCCCTCACCGCCCGTGAGATCGAGGCCGACGGCCACACCACCTCGCCGCCGGCCCGCTTCACCGAACCCAGCCTGGTCAAGCAGCTCGAGGAGCTGGGCATCGGCCGGCCGTCGACCTACTCGTCGATCATGAAGACGATCGTCGACCGCGGCTACGTGTGGAAGAAGGGCTCGGCGCTCGTGCCGACCTGGACGGCGTTCGCCGTCATCGGCCTGCTCGAGCGGTACTTCGCCCGGCTGGTCGACTACAACTTCACCGCCTCGGTGGAGAACGACCTCGACGCCATCGCCAGCGGCACCGAGTCGCGCGTCGAGTGGCTGCGTCGCTTCTACTTCGGCTCCGGCGAAGGCGTTGCACACGGCAACGGTGACGGCACACGCATCTCCGACCAGGGCGGGCTGAAGAAGCTCATCGCCGAGCAGCTCGAGGAGATCGACGCCCGCGGCGTCAACTCCATCGCCCTGCCCGGTGTCGACGACGTCGTGGTCCGCGTCGGTCGCTACGGCCCGTACCTGCAGAAGGGCGGGGCGGACTCCGAGTCCCGCGCGTCGATCCCCGACGACCTGGCGCCCGACGAGTTGGTCGCCGCCAAGGTCGAGGAACTGTTGTCGGCGCCGTCCGGCGACATCGAGCTCGGCACCACCGAGGACGGCCGTGAGGTCACGGCCCGCAACGGTCGCTACGGCCCGTACGTCACCGACGGCGAGCGCACGGCGTCGCTGTTCAAGGACATGTCGCTCGAGACCCTCACCCTCGCCGACGCCGAGAAGCTGCTGACCCTGCCGCGCACGCTCGGCAAGGACGCCGAGGGCGTCGAGATCACCGCACAGAACGGCCGTTACGGCCCGTACGTCAAACGCGGCACCGACTCGCGGTCGCTCGAGACCGAGGCGCAGCTGTTCACCGTCGACCTCGAGGGCGCGCTGGCCCTGCTCGCCCAGCCCAAGCTCCGTGGCCGCGCCGCGGCCAAGCCGCCGCTGAAGGAACTGGGCAGCGACCCGACCTCGGGCAAGCCGATGGTGGTCAAGGAGGGCCGGTTCGGGCCCTACGTCACCGACGGCGAGACGAACGCCTCGCTGCGCCGTGGCGACTCGATCGAGGGCCTGACCGACGAACGGGCCATCGAACTGCTCGCCGAGCGTCGCGCCCGCGGCCCGGCCACCCCGCGCAAGGCGGCCAAGAAGGCGCCGGCGAAGAAGGCGGCCAAGAAGACGGCGGCCAAGGCCGGCGCCACCAAGACCGCCACCAAGACCGCGAAGAAGACGGCGAAGAAGGCGGTCGCCAAGAAGGCCGCCGCCAAGAAGACCGTCTGACCGGTCATGGGACTGTTCGACAACGACCCGGTCGCCGCAGCGCGATGGACCCGTGACCAGTTCGACGGAGACGTCCTCGAGCACGCGGACGCGTTCCGGCTCGCACGGCCGCCGGGTTGGACCATCCGGGGTACGGCCGGCGAGCGGTACCAGCTGAGGCCGCCGCCCCACGGCCCGGCCGTCGACGTCGACATCGCGCTCGCCCCGCGTGCGGGCATGCCGACGACTCTCGACGCGCCGGCGTACCTGCGCCTGTACCTCTCCCTGATCGACGATCCGGTGGAAGACCTCGTCGTGACGACCGACGCGTTCGGCCGGCGGGTCGATGGGCGCTGGTCGGTCGGCGAGACAGCGTCGGGGGCCGCCGTACTCCTGACTCGGACCACGTTCGTCCTCGCGACGACCTCCGCGCTCGTCGTGGATGCCGACGCGGTGGCCGAGGGCGCCCGGGTCCTCGCCGCGTTGGAACCTCTGGGCTGACGCGCCTCTCCGGAGGGTCGACGCGGATGACGGCGGGTGGCCCGCGTTCCTAAGGTGGGCGCATGAGCGTCGTCGTCTGCTTGCCCGATGAGGGCTCCGTCGAACTGCTGCGCCAGGGCGACCTGCCCGACGGCATCGAGATCGTCGTGTGGGACGGCACCGGCGAACCGGCCGGCGGAGCCCGGCGGACCACGTTCCTCGTCCCGCCCGTCGAGGACGCGGACCCGATCCCGGCCTACCTCGCCGCCATGCCGGACCTGCAGGTCGTCCAGCTGACGACGGCCGGGGTCGAACACCTCGAGGGGCTCATCCCCGACACCGTCGCGCTGTCGACCGCTCGCGGGGTGCACGGGGGGCCGGTGGCCGAGCTGGTCACGCTGCTGGTGCTCGCCACCCGCCGCCAGCTGCCGCACTTCCTCGACGCCCAGCGCGAGGGCCGGTGGGACCTGGTCCAGGGCGACGACCTCGTCGACGCCGAGGTCGTGATCGTCGGCGCGGGTGATCTCGGGTCCAAGACCGCCGACCGGCTCGCCGCGTTCGGCGCCCGGCCCACGCTCGTGGGCCGGACGGCCCGTGACGGCGTCCGTTCCACCGACGACCTGCCGACCCTGCTGCCGAGCGCCGACGTCGTGGTCATGACCCTGCCGCTCACCGACGACAGCCGCGGGATGGTCGACGCCGCGTTCCTGAACCGCATGCAGGACGGCGCGCTGCTGGTGAACGTCGCGCGCGGGCCGGTCGTCGTCACCGACGCGCTGGTCGCCGAGCTGCGGACGGGACGCCTGTACGCCGCTCTCGACGTCACCGACCCCGAGCCGCTGCCGGACGGCCACCCGTTGTGGACCACGCCGAACACGATCGTGACACCGCACGCGGCCGGTCACGTCGCGCCGGCCGGCCCGCGGGCGTTCGCCTACGTCCGCGAGCAGCTGGCCCGCTTCGCCGCGGGCGAACCGCTCGAGAACGTCGTCAGCGGGCCCGGCTCCCAGGCGTAGCGCCCGCGGGTCCGGCCACGCTCCGGCGCGAACGCGTTCGAGCGATCGCCCGCCGACTCACCGTTGCTGGAACTCGACCCGGTTGCCCACCACGTCGTGGGTGTGGAAGCGCCGGACGCCCGGTACCTCGCCGTCGCTGCGCTCGCACGCGTACCCCGCCGCCTCGAGCCGGGCCCGCAGGGCCTCGAGGTCGTCGACCACGAGGGCGGGGTGGGCCTTGCGCGACGGCAGGAAGGGTTCCTGCACGCCCAGGTGCAGCATCGCGGCGCCGGCGGCGAACCAGCACCCACCGCGGGCGGCGAGCGCGGGTGGCTTCGCGACCTCGGTCATCCCGAGCAGGCCGCCGTAGAACTCACGCAGCTCGTCCTCGCACCGGGCGGGGACGGCGACCTGCACGTGGTCGATGCCGACGACGCTCACGGCCGGCTGCCCACCGCGAACAGCCGTCGGAACGGCAGGATCGTCGTGCCGTCCGAGCGCTGCGGATAGGCCTGCCGCAGGCGGGTGGCGTAGTCGGCGACGAACGCCTCCCGTTCGTCGTCGGCCAGCGCCGCGAGCACCGGCCGCAGACCCGTGCCGGTCACCCAGCGGAGCACCGGGTCGTCGCCGGTGAGCACGTGCAGGTAGGTCGTCTCCCACACGTCGGCGCGCAGCCCGGCGTCGAGCAGGCTGCCGGCGGCCTGCTCGGCGTCGAAGACGAACCCCGGCGCGCGGAACGCCGCGGCGGTCGACGGGTAGGCGGCGCCGACCTCCCGCATGAGCACGTGCGAGGGCGCGTCGAAGTTCATCGGCACCTGCACGGCGACCCAGCCGCCGTCGGGGAGGGCAGCCGCCCACCGGCCCAGCACCTCCAGGCCGTTCGGGACCCACTGCAGGACGGCGTTGCTCACCACCACGTCGATCCCGGCGGTGTCCCAGGTGGTGACGTCGCCGGTCTCGAACCGCAACCCCGGGGTGGCGGGGGCGTCGGCCAGCATCGTGTCCGAGGTGTCGAAACCCAGTACGTCCGCCTCCGGCCACCGCTCGGCCAGGGTGACGGTCAGGTTGCCAGGACCGCACCCGGCGTCGACCACCCGGCGGGGCGCGACGGCGCCGACCCGCGCCAGCAGGTCGTGGAACGGGCGCGAGCGGTGGTCGTCGAAGCGGCGGTACACCGCCGGGTCCCACGTGAACGTGCTGCCGGTCACGGAGCCTCCCATGTCCCAAACTCTCTTGACGTCAAGACACGATAGCTTGACGTCAAGACAATAGCTACCATCGGGAGCGTGGCGGACGAGGTCGACAGCATCCTGGCGGCGTGGTACTCCGAACGTCCTGATCTCGACGTGACCCCGATGGCCGTCCTGTCCCGTGTGTCCCGTCTCGCCGACGTCCTGGCCGCGCGCCGGGCCGAGGTGTTCACCCGGCACCAGCTGCAGTCGTTCGAGTTCGACGTGCTCGCGGCGCTACGACGCGCCGGCGATCCCTACGAGCTCACGCCGGGTCAGTTGGTCGCCGCCACCCACGTCACCTCCGGGACGATGACCAACCGCGTCGACAAGCTCGTCGACAAGAAGTGGGTGCGGCGTCGGGCCGACGGCGAGGACGGCCGGGTCGTCCGGGTGCGACTCACCGCCGTGGGGCGTCGGCGGGTCGACGCGACACTGGTCGACCTGCTCGGGGCCGAACGCGAGTTGCTGGCGGTGCTCGCCCCCGCGTCGCAGACCCGGCTCGCGGCGGCGCTGCGCACCCTCACCACGGCCGCGGAGGCCGCCGGCACCGCGACCTGACCCGCGGGGCGGCGGTCGCCAGATATCCTGTCGCCAGTCACGGGCCCCCCGATCGGGAGTCCGGCGAGGGGGTTCCATGGCCGACGACGTCGACGCCCCGGGTCAGGGAGACGGCCCACGGGCCGATCCGGCGAGCCCTGAGGGCGCCGGGACGTCGGTGTCCTCGGTCGCCGCCATCCGCGGCGTCCTGCACGTGTCGTCCTTCCGCCGGCTCTGGTACTCCACTGCGCTGTCGAGCCTGGGGGACTGGCTCGGTCTGCTCGCCACCAGCGTGTTCGCGACCGGACTGGTCACGGGGTACGCCGCCGCCAACTTCGCCTTCGGGGCCGTGCTGCTGGTGCGGCTGCTGCCCGCGGTGGTCTTCGGACCCATCGCCGGCATCTTCGCCGACCGGTTCGACCGCCGGCACACCATGGTGGTCTCGGACTTCGTCCGCTTCGCGTTGTTCGTCTCGATCCCGCTGGTCAACTCGCTGCTGTGGCTGTTCATCGCCACGTTCCTCATCGAGTGCGTCGCGATGTTCTGGCTCCCGGCCAAGGACGCGTCGGTGCCGAACCTCGTGCGCCGCGACCAGATCGAGGCGGCGAACCAACTCGGGCTCATCACGACGTACGGCGTCACGCCGGTGCTCGGCGCCGGACTGTTCTCGCTGCTCGCCGTCATCAGCAGCGGGCTGGCCAACCGGCTGGACTTCTTCGCCACCAACCAGGTCGACCTCGCGCTGTACTTCAACGCCGCGACGTTCCTGGTCGGCGCGATCATCGTGTACTTCATCCGCGAGATCGGCGGCAGCCGCACCGGCCCGGGCGAGAACCAGGACTCGCTGTTCACCCTCATGCGTGAGGGCGCCCGCTTCATGGGCCACAGCAAGCTGCTCAAGGGGTTGATCGTCGGTCTCATCGGTGCGTTCCTCGCCGCGAGCGTGGTCATCGGCGCCGGCAACGCGTTCGCCCAGAGCATCGGCGGCGGCGACGCCACGTTCGGCATCCTGTTCGGGTCGGTGTTCGTCGGCATGGCGGTCGGCCTGGTCTTCGGGCCCCGCATCGCGCGCGAGCTGTCGCGGCAACGGCTGTTCGGCCTGGCCATCGTCACCGCAGGCGTCTCGCTCTCGATCACCGCGCTGATGCCGGTGCTGTTCCTCGCCGTGGTGTTCGTCATCGCCGTCGGGGCGGGTGGCGGGGTCGCCTACCTCGCGGGCGTCACGCTCATGGGCACCGAGATCTCCGACGACATGCGCGGACGTGTGTTCGCCCTGATCCAGTCGCTGATCCGGATCGTGCTCATCGTCGGCGTGGCCGCGGTGCCCTTCGTCATCGGTGGCATCGGCCAGGTGACTCTCGCCGGGATCGTCATCGACGCCAGCCGCATCGCCCTGTTCGCGGGCGGCATCATCGCCGTGCTGTTCGGGTTGTGGGCGTACCGGCTGATGGACCAGCGAGCGCACGGCAAGGTCCTGCACGACGTCATGACCTCACTGCGCGGCGACAGCTGGGCCCGGCGGCGGATGCGCGGCCCGGGCGTCCTGCTCGCGTTCGAGGGCGGCGAGGGCGCGGGCAAGTCCAGCCAGATCACCATGCTCGCCGACCGGCTGCGCGCCGAGGGCCGTGACGTGCTCGTCACCCACGAGCCGGGCGCGACCCCGCTGGGGCGGGGCATCCGCGAGCTGCTCCTGCACGGCTCGGACGACGTCAGCCCCCGCGCCGAGGCGTTGCTGTTCGCGGCCGACCGCGCCCAGCACGTCGACGCCGTCATCGTGCCAGCGTTGCGTGCGGGGACCATCGTCATCACCGACCGGTACGTCGACAGCTCGCTCGCCTACCAGGGCGCAGGCCGTGAGCTCACGGTCGACGAGGTGTTCCGGCTCTCGCGGTGGGCGACGCAGGGTCTGCGTCCCGATCTCACCGTCCTGCTCGACGTCCCCGCCCACGTCGGCCTCGCCCGGGCGCGCGGGCGCAGCGACGCCGACCGGCTCGAGAGCGAGTCGTTGGAGTTCCACGAGCGGGTCCGGCGCGGGTTCCGGGTCCTCGCCGAGGCCGAACCACGCCGGTACGCCGTCGTCGACGCCACGGCCGACCCGTCCGCGCTCGCCGAGACCGTGCGGCTCGCGGTCGAGCCCGTCATCGGGGTGGCGCCCGACCGCAGCCTGCCCGCGGCGCCGCGTCCTCCCGAACTCGAGCGCGGGTCGTCGGCCGCGGCCGAGTCCGGCTGAACCGGGTGCCGACCCGCCTCTGACCCCGCCTCGCGGGTCGCGGGTGACCCGGTGTCAGCCCCGTTTGCGACCATGTCCGGGTGACGGTGTGGGATCGGATGGTCGGCCAGGACGCCGCCGTGGCGGTCCTGCGACCGGCGGCGGCCGCGGCGGCCGAGATCGCTGCCGACCGTCCGGCGCCGCCCGGCGTCATGACCCACGCCTGGCTGTTCACCGGTCCGCCCGGATCGGGCCGTTCGGTCGCCGCGCTCTGCTTCGCGGCCGCGCTGCAGTGCGAGCGTGGCGGCGTCGGCTGCGGGGAGTGCAGCGGCTGCCGGCTGGTGCAGTCGCGCAACCACCCCGACGTCCGTGACGTCGTCCCCGAGGGCCTGTCGATCACCGTCGCCGAGATGCGGAGCGTGGTGGGGCTGGCCGATCGCCGGCCGTCGCTCGGGCACTGGCAGATCGTGCTCATCGAGGACGCCGACCGTCTCACCGAGCAGGCGTCGAACGCGCTGCTGAAGTCGATCGAGGAACCCCCGCCCCGCACGGTGTTCCTGCTGTGCGCGCCGTCGACCCACCCCGACGACGTCATGGTCACCATCCGGTCGCGCTGCCGGTTGCTCACGCTGCGCACGCCGTCGGCCGAGGCGGTCGCGGGCGTCCTGCAGACCTCCGGGGTCGAACCGGCGGTCGCGTCCTGGGCGGCGGCGGCGTCGCAGGGTCACGTCGGCCGGGCGCGCCGGCTCGCCGCCGATCCCGACGCCCGGCAGCGTCGCGCCAACGTCCTCGCCGTCCCCGCCTCGCTCACCTCCATCGGGGCGTGCATGATCGCGGCCGACCGGCTGGTGCGGGCGGCCAAGGAGGAGTCCGACGAACTCACCACCGAGCGTGACGCCGCCGAGACCGAGCAGTTGCAGGCGGCGCTGGGCGCGGGCGGCACCGGCAAGGGCACCGCCGCCACCACCCGCGGCACGGTCGGCGTCGTGCGCGACCTGGAGAAGCGGCAGAAGGCCCGGTCGACCCGCACCCAGCGCGACGCCCTCGACCGCGCATTGATCGACCTGGCCGCGTTCTACCGCGACGTGCTGCTCCACCTCGCGGGTTCCGAGGTCGCCCGCGCCCACCCCGACCTCGCCGCCGACGTCGCAGCCGTCGCCCGCCGGGTCGATTCCGCCGGCGCGCTGCGCCGGGTGGAGGCCGTGCTCGCCTGCCGGCAGGCCCTGGACCTCAACGTCAAGCCCCAGATCGCGGTCGAGGCCCTCACCGCCACCCTGCTGCTGCCCTGAGTCCTACGCTGGTGCCGTGCCCTTCGTCTGCGCGGTGACCTTCCAGCCGCGTGGACGCCTGTACTACGCCGATCCCGGCGAGCTCACCGGGCTCGAGGTGGGCGAGCACGTCCTGTACCCGACCACCGAGGGTCCCGAGGTCGCGCAGGTGGTGTGGGCGCCGGAGTGGTCGGCCGACGACGTCGGGTCCTCGGCCTGGCCGGTGCTGGTCGGGCGCGCTCCGACGGAGGCCGTCAGCCGCGCGGAACGTTCACGCCGGCGCCGGGCCGACGTCCGCGTCGCCTCCCGCAAGCTCATCCGCGAGCACGGTCTGCCGATGAAGGTCGCGGGTGTCGACCACGTCGTCGAGACCAACCACAGCACGGTCTACTTCACTGCGCCCCACCGCGTCGACTTCCGGTCACTCGTGCGTGACCTCGCGGCCACCATGGACGGCAAGGTCGAACTGCGGCAGCTCTCGGCGCGTGACGAAGCCAAACTGACCGGCGGCATCGGCTCCTGCGGCCGAGAGTTGTGCTGTGCAACGTTCCTGGTGGAGTACGAGCCGGTCTCGGTGCGGATGGCGAAGGACCAGGACCTGCCCACCAACCCCGTGCGCATCGCGGGCGCCTGCGGCAAGCTCATGTGCTGCTTGAAGTACGAGCACCCGCTCTACCAGGACTTCGTGAAGCGGGCGCCGGGCAAGGGCGAGAAGGTGCAGACCCCCGACGGAGACGGCACGGTCGTCGGCAGCAACGTCCCGTCCGAGTCGATCGTCGTCCGGCTCGACGACTCCGGCCGTCGCACCAGCTGCGGCCTCGCCGACGTCTGCGGTTCCCGGCAGGCGTTCGAGCAGCGCGAGAGTGTGGCCGAGCCGGCCGAGTGAGCGCGTCGCGGACTACCGCGTCGTCCGGAGCTCCTCGATGACCGCGGCTGCCTCGGTCCGCAGCTCGTGCGGGCACCCCCAGTAGTCGTAGACGCCGCCGCGGCCACTGTTCTGCCCGCAGATCACGAACACCCCGGTGCCCAGGCGCCGCTTGAGCTCGGTGGCGAGCCACCCCACGAAGCCGCTGTTGTCCAGGCCGGCCGGGAAGTGGAACGAGAACAACGCGAAAACCTCGACGGCGTCGGGCCCCGCCGGCGCCAGCCACGACCAGCTGTCCTCGTCGCGCACCACGGCGACCAGCTCGGGGCGCAGCTGCGGTGGCCGGTCCAGCGGTGACTCGCCGAACGCCCACGCCCCGTCGAGCACCACCAGGTCGGCGGCCGCGATCACCCGCCGCAGCCGGTGCTCGGTCTCGGCCGGGGTCTCCGCGCTGATGCTCACCACCCCGTCATCCTGCACCGGCGGCTCGCCGCCCGCTGGGACGTTCCCGACCTCTCAGCCCACCGACCGGAGCGGGAAGCCGACGCCGGTCAGCTCCTCGGAGACGGCCCAGAGCCGGTCGGCGAGCTCGGGGTCCGAGGCGGTCTTCGACCGGGTGAGGGGTTCGGCTCCGCCCCGCATGTGCGCCAGGTGCCGCGGGCCGGTGAAGGTGTCGCCGGGGAGGTCGGCCAGGGCGGCGAGCAGGACGGGCTGCGCGCCGGCGTGGGCGTCCTGCGCCAGCAGCCTGACCGCCAGACGCGCGACGGGGTTGGTGGTCTCGTCGTAGATGCTCGTGGCGACGAAGCCCGGGTGGGCGGCCATCGCCCGCACCGTCGACCCGGCGTCGGTGAGGCGGCGCTGGAGCCCGGCGGTGAACAGCAGGTTGGCCTGCTTGGAGTTGGCGTAGGCCCGGGACGGCTTGTACGGGGTCCGACGCCAGTCCAGGTCGTCGAAGTCCAGACGGGCCTGGCGTTCGGCCAACGACGCGAGCGTGACGACGCGGCCGGTGATGTGCGGCAGCAGCAGGTTCGTCAGCGCGAACGGCCCGAGGTGGTTGGTGGCGAACTGCAACTCGCGACCGTCCGCGGTGCGGCGCAGTTCCGGGGTGGAGATGCCGGCGTTGTTGACGAGCAGGTGCAACGGCCCGTCCCACCCGTCCGCGAACGCACGGACGGATCGTGGGTCGGCCAGGTCGAGGATTCGGACCTCCGCCGAACCGGGGATCTGCGCCGCGGCTCGCGCGCCGCGTTCGGGGTCCCGTACCGCGAGCACGAGGTGGGCGCCGCGCTCGGCCAGGGCCGTGGCGACCTGCAGACCGATACCGCTGTTGCCGCCGGTGACGATTGCGGTGCGTCCGTCGAGGGACGTGTCGGGCAGTGGTGACGAGGGCATGGACGACCTCCGAGGTCGGGTGGTGGCGGGTGGTCAGCGGGTGGCGCTGATGAGGGCGACGCCGAGCGCGATCACGGCCACGCCCTGCAGCAGGGCGCGGGGGACGATCACGCGGTCCCAGGCCCGTTGCAGGGCACGGGCGTCCGCGGGCGTCTCGTGCGCGTCGACGGCCGCCGTGAGCGTCCGGTTTATCGGGGCGCTGATGCGGAGGTACACGACGAGCCAGCTGACCAGCAGCACGAACGCGAGAGCGGCGGCGACGGTCGCCACCGCCTGGCCGTCCAGGCCTGCCACCACGGCGGCGACGGCGGCGGCGAGGATCCCGGCCACCCCCGGCAGTGGCATCCGCGCGTCGGCGTAGCGGTGGACGTTGCCCATGACGGCCGTCAAGGTGGCGTCGTCGACGCGGGCGAGCGCGGGGCGCTGGGCGATGGCGCAGAACACGTCGGTGCCGTAGACGACCCCGGTCCCCACGATCGCCACCAAGGCCGCGATCTGGACGACGAGCGTCACGACTGCCCCTCCGATCCGCTCGGCAGGGCGGGGATGACGCCGATCTGCTGGAAGACCTGCAGCAGGTTGAGCTCGTCCCAGTGCTCGACGAACATGTCGTCGGCCACCCGCCAGATGTCGATCGACCGCATCTCGACGGGCCGTCCCGTCGCCGGGATGCCCATGAGATCGCCGGTGTGCGTGCCGCGGTAGACGTAGCGGCCGACCACACGGTCGCCGGCGACGACGAGGTCCCCCTGCGTGGCGGTGAGGTCGGGGAGTGCGGCGAAGAACGCCGTCCAGAACACCCGGTTGCCCTCGCGCCCGGGAGCGACGAAGGGGTTGTGGTTGACGTAGTCGACGGCGACGAACCGGTCGACCAGATCGGCGTCGTGGGTGTTGAGCATCGCCAGGTAGGTGCTGGCGAGTTCTTCGGGTGTCGTGGTCACAGGAGCTCCTCGGACGGGTTAGCGCTGCTAGGTGCTAGCAACGCTAGCGCCCAATTCGGGTCTCCGCAATAGCGCTGCTAGCAGGGCGTGTACCTGCTAATCTCAGGCATGGCCATCGAGGACCGACGCCGCCGCGACCGGGCCGCCCGCCGCGAGCTCATCACCGTGACCGCCCGGGGTCTGGCCGAGCGGGAGGGGTGGGACGCCGTCACCACCCGGCGGCTGTCCACCGAGATCGAGTACAGCCAACCCGTGATCTACCAGCACTTCTCCTCGATGGAGGACCTCGTCGAGGCGGTGGCCCTCGAGGGGTTCGCCGAGCTCGCCACGGTTCTGGCCGACGCCCGCCGCGACGCCGCCCGCGGCGAGGCACTCACCGCGGTGGCCCACGCGTACACCGGGTTCGCGGCCGAGAGCCCGGCGCTCTACGACGCGATGTTCACCCGGTCGACGCGTCTCCGGTTCGGCCCCGGCTCACCGGAGCCGCTGCACGCGGCGTTCCTCGAACTGCGGGGCGCGGTGGCGACGGTCGCGGGCGCGCGTGACGTCGAGACCCTGACCGAGGTGGTCTGGGCCGCGCTGCACGGTCTGGTCACGCTCGGGCGTCAGGACCGGCTGCGCGCCGGCCACGCGGGCGAACGGCTCGACCTGGTGGTCGACCAGTTCCGCTCCACCCCGCGCCCCCGACGCAGCCCGGCCGGTGAACGCCCGCGCCACTGAGCGCGGGTGCCCGGCTCACCAGGGCAGCGTGCCGTGCTCGTCGGTGAAGGTGCCGGTCGGGCCGCCGGGCCCCAGCGTCGCGAGCCGCACGACGACCCTCGCGCTCTCCGCCACGGGTCGTCCGATCCCGAACGCCGCCGTCATGTCGGTCGCCGTCGTCCCCGGCTCGAGGGCGTTGAACCGGATGTCGGGGTGGGCGTGGGCGTACTGGACCGTCAGCATGGTCGCGGCGGCCTTCGACGCCGAGTACAGCGCCAACGGCAGCCCGTACTCCGGCCGCTCGGGGTTCGTGACGGCCCAGAACGACCCGGCACTGCTGGACACGACGACGACGTTCGGTGCGTCCGACCGGCGCAGCAACGGCAGCGCCGCCTCGGTCACCCGGACGATCCCGATGGCGTTGGTGTCGAACGACCGTTGAGCGGCGGCCGCGTCCAGACTGGTCTCGAGGACGCCGGCGTTGTGGACCAGCACGTCGAGGCGCCCCGAGGCCTTCTCGATGGCCGTCAGTGCGTCGGTGACGGACGCGTCGTCGGTGACGTCGAGCTGAACCGGGCGCGCCCCGATCTCGGCCGCGGCCTTCGCCCCACGCTCGGCGTCGCGCGAGCCGACCCAGACCTCGTGCCCCAGCTCGGTCAGCTGGCGGGCGGTCTCGAGCCCCAGGCCCTTGTTGGCTCCGGTGATCAACGTGACGGTCATGTCGTCCTCTCGGTTCGGCGGGGCCGGTCCGACCCGTGGCGACGCTAGGCAGACCCGGCCACGGCACCCAGAGCCCTGTGGAGACCGGGGAGTCCGGGGACCCCCTCTGGACGGCGCCCCGCGCCCTACGCTCGACGGGTGACCGACGCGACGAACGCCTTGGGCGCGTTCCTGCGGGCACGGCGCGAACTCGTGACCCCGCAGCAGGCCGGCGTTCCCGAGGTGGGCGTGCGCCGGGTACCGGGCCTGCGGCGGGAGGAGGTCGCGATGCTCGCCGGCATCAGCGGTGACTACTACCTGCGCCTGGAACGCGGCCGTGACCGGCACCCGTCCGTGCAGGTCCTCGAGGCGTTGGCCCGGGTGCTGCGGCTCGACGACGACGCCTTCGCCCACCTGCTCACGCTGGTGGCCGACCTGCCGAGGCGCCGCAAACCTCGTGCACGTCGGCAGGTCCCGCCGGCGGGCACGCTCAAGCTCCTGCACACACTCGCGCAACCCGCGTTCGTCGAGGACCGGTGGTTCGACATCCTGGCCGCGAACTCGCTGGCCACCGCGCTCGCACCGAGCCTCGCCCCGGGCGGCAACCAGCTGCGCGACCTGTTCCTCGACCCGGCGGTCCAGGCCCTGCACCCCGAGTGGGAGAACGTCACCGAGTGCTTCGTCGCGAACCTGCGTCAAGCTGTCGGTACCGACGTCGACGACCCGCGTTTCATCGAGTTGGTCGGGGAACTCTCGCTCGGCAGCGCCCGGTTCCGGCAGTTGTGGGCGCGGCACGAGGTACGCGGGCAGCGGGGGACCCCGATCCGGATGGATCATCCGCAGGTGGGGCCGATGACGCTGAACCGGGAGCGGATGGAGATCAACGGCGCGGACGGCATGATGCTGGTGGTCTTCCACCCGGACGCCGGTTCGGCGGACGCCGAGAAGCTCGCCCTGCTCGCCTCGGTCGCGCAGTCCGGCCCAGGCGTTTCGGGCGGCGAGGCCGTCGGGGTCTCGGAGACGGTGCCGATCACGTAACGACGGGTTACAGTTCCGCGGTCCCACGACGCGACGGAGGTCGCTGCATGGTCCGCCGTACACCGTTGTCCGCCGCTGCCGTCGTGACGGTCCTGATCGCCGGGGTCGCACCCTCGGCCGGTGCGGCGACGCCCGGCGCCCCCACGCCGGTGAGCCCGTCGCCCGAGCAAGCGGTCGTCGCTGCGCCGGCCGCCGGTGCGTACACCCCGCTCGCGGCGCAGCGTCTGCTCGACACCCGCAACGGCAACGGAGCGCCCGTCGGCGCGATCCCCGCCGGAGGCACGGTGAGCGTGGTCGTCACCGGCCGCGGTGGCGTCCCTGCGACCGGCGTGGGGGCCGTGGCGGTCACGGTCACCGTGGTGACCCCGGCGTCGAGCGGGTACGTGGTCGCCTACCCGACGGGGACGGCCCGGCCGGGATCGTCGAACGTGAACTTCGGCGCCGGGCGGACGGTGTCGAACCTCGTGGTCGTCCCGGTCGGAACGGGCGGTCGGATCTCGCTCTCCAGCAGCGCGAGGACCCACGCGATCGTCGACGTGTCCGGCTGGTACGCCACCGGGACGTCGACAGGTGCCGGAACCTTCGCGGCGCTGCCGCCGAGGCGTGTGCTCGACACGCGGTCAGGGACGGGCGCGCCCCGTGCAGTGGTCCCGGCCCGCGATGCCGTGACGTTGTCGGTGGCCGGCCGCGGCGGTGTGCCCGCCCGGGGTGTGGGCGGCGTCCTGCTCAACGTGACCGTGACCGCGCCCGCCGCGGCGGGCTACGTCACCGTGTACGCCGCCGGCACCGCGAGGCCGGTCGCCTCGGTGGTCAACTACGTGGCCGGGCAGACCGTCGCCGACGCCGTGTTCGCGCCGGTGTCCGCCGACGGCCGGGTCGTGCTCTACACCAGCGCCGCCACACAGCTGGTCGCCGACGTGTCGGGCTACGTCCTCGCCGGCACGGCGTCGGCCCCGGGTGCTTACCACCCGGTCGCGCCGGCTCGGCTCTTCGACAACCGGTCCGGCGGAGTCGGCAGCCAGGGTGTCCCGGCCGAGGTCCTCGTCACGGGTCGGGCCGGTGTGCCGGCGACCGGCGTCGACGCCGTGGCGATCGTGCTCACCTCGACGCAGCGCAACCTCGACGGCGCGGGCAGCGTGGTCGTGTACCGCGGTGGCGGTGCCCGGCCAGCGACGACCAACCTCAGCCATGCTTCCGGCCAGACGATCGCCGACGCCGTCCTCGCCCCGGTCGGCCCCGACGGCCGTGTCCGCCTGCTGAGCGGCGCCGTGAACTCGCTGATCGTGGACGTGGTCGGCTGGGTCGCGGCCGCGCCGGTGCCGATGCCCGCTTGGGGGGCCACCGCGCCGGTCGACGGGTACGGCGGTGGCGTCGAGGACGTGTCCTGCGGGTCGGCGTCGTCCTGCGTCGCGGTCGACGCCCACGGACAGGCCGTGCGGTGGGACGGCGCCACGTGGTCGCAGCCGGTACAGGTGACGCCCCGCTCCGGCGACAACGAGCTCGGGCTGGTGTCGGTGTCGTGCCCGACCGCGGCGCTGTGCTTCGCGCACGACAGCGACAACGGCATCTGGCGCAGTGCGGCCGACGGGTGGACGCGGTGGGCCACCCTGCCCTCGTCCTTCCCCGGTGATTCCTTCGCGTGCACGGTCGACACCTGCTTGTCGGCATCGAGCGACAACATGTGGTGGACCGACCACGACGGTGGTTGGTTCGGGCGGCACGTCTTCGGTGTGGGCACGGCCGTCGAGGGCGTCGACTGCGCCGGCGCCACGTGTGTCACGGTCGGCGCGGACGGCCGGGCGAGCACGCTCACGACCCAGACCGGGTGGACACCGGCGGTCGCAGTCGCCGACGCCACGCAGCTGAGACTGGTGTCGTGTGCAACGGAAGCGGCTTGCGTCGCCATCGGCGCGAACCCGGCCGGTGAGACCGCCAGCTACCGGCTGGCCGGCGGCGGCTGGCGGTCCGACGGCGTCGTCCCCGGGGGCCCCGACGATCTGTCGTGCGCCGGTGACACCTGTGTCGCGGGCGGTCTCTCGCCGGAGGTGCTGGCCCGGACCGGCACGGGTGACTGGCAGGTCGTCGGCGAGGCGCCGGGTGTCGGTCACCGCCAGCTGGCGTGTGGCGCGACGGCGTCGTGTCAGGTGGTGTCGGACGACGGCCTCGGCATCCGGTTCGACGGTGTCGGACTGGTCGATCCTGCACCGGTCGACCCGGAGACGTCCCAGTTCCGCGTCCTCGCCTGCCGTTCCCGTACATCGTGCAGCGCGGTCGGGTCCCGCAACGACATCCGCGAGTTCGACGGTCGGGCGTGGACCACGGCGAGCCGGGCGTTCGGACCGCCGACCGACGTCTCGTGTGCGTCGGGGAACTGGTGCGGTGCGGTCGGACGGTCCGGACGCGCGATCCTCCGCACGGCCGCCGGCTGGGGGCCGATCACGCAACTCGCGAGTGACGTGCAGTTCGTGTCGGTGTCGTGCCCGGTCGAGGGCTGGTGCCTCGCCGGCGACCAGCTCGGCGGGGTGTACGTCGGCGACCCGCAGGGCTGGCGCCCGACCACGGTCCTGCCGACCCACTCGGACGTCCAACTCGCCTGCACGAGTCGGTCCTTCTGTCTCGGTCACGTGGGCGGCGCGAGCTTCCGGTTCGACGGGAAGACCTGGTCGCGCATCGCCGGCCCGCCCGGGGCCTTCCGGCAGATGGACTGCGCGTCCCCGACGTTCTGCGTGGCGTCGGCCGGTGGGCGCCTGTACCAGTGGGACGGCGTGGGGTGGGACGACGGTCAGACCGTCAGCTCGTCGACCGAGTACCCGGGTGACGTCTCGTGCGTCCGGGGCGGCGTGTGCCTGGTGCCGTCGGGTCGGAGAGTGCTGGCGAGCTCCGGTGTCACCTGGGCGGCGTCCACCCCGACCGCGCTCGACGCGTCGATCGCAGCGATCGGGTGCGCACCAGACGGCTCGTGCCTCGCCCTGAGCTACCGCAACGCGGCAGTGCTCACCGGCTGACCGCCCGTCGATCCGGTCACCGGTGCACCCTGCAACGCTTCCCCGCGGCTGAGGGCGATCGCCCCGAAGAGATCGGCGCGCGGACCGAGCGTGCCGACCAGCACGCGGAGGCTCGAGGCGGCCGTCGGCGAGGCGTAGCGGTCGATCGGTTCGCGCAACCCCTCGACGACGAATCGGGCGGCGGGGCCGAGGGATCCGTCGACCACGATGGCCGCCGGGTTGAGGAACGTCACGAGGTCGGCGAGCGGTCGGCCGATGGTGCGGCCGATGTCGCCGAGGATGCGGGCGGGTCCGGGCTCGCCGGCATCGGCGAGGCGCAGGATGTCGGCGAAGGTCACCGGTGTGCCGAACGCGGTGCGCACCGAGTCCATGAGGTTCGCGCCCAGCCGGGTCTGCAGGCACCCCCGGCCGCCGCAGGCGCACAACGGGCCGTCGTCGTCGACGTGCAGGTGAGCGAGTTCGCCCGCGAAACCGTTGGCGCCGCGGTGGATCCGGCCGCCCACGAGCAGGCCGGTGCCGGCGCTGAAGCCGCCCAGCTTGATGTGCACGACATCCTGCAGACCGGCGGCCACACCCGCCGAGGCCTCGCCGATGAGCGCCAGGTTGGCGTCGTTCTCGAACACCGTCGGCACCCCGAGCCGCTCGCTCCACGCCCGCGCCGGGTCGCTGTCGAAGTCGGCGAGCCAGCGTGGCCGCTCCGGTTCCGGCCGGGGCGGCCCGTAGCGCCGGAACGACGGCACGCCCTTGCCGCGCTGGTAGGGCGCGGGCACCGACACCACGACCGAGGTCAGCCTTCCGTCGGCCGGTGCGGTCAGGGCCGCCATCGGCTCGGTGAGGACGTCGTCGCCGCGCGCGGAATGCTCGGTCGCGGCGACGACGTCGCCCGCGAACGTCGCGAGCGCGGTCCGGACGTGGTCGCGGTTCCACGACACCACCCCGATGAGCGGGCGGTCACCCGCGACCCGCAACAGGGCCGGGCGTCGACCGGACTTCGACCGCCGGGTCGGGTCGGGCGTCTCGACGAGGTCGCCCCGGGCCAGCAACCGTCCGACGGCGCTGGTGACGGTCGCGGCCGGCAGGCCCAGTTCGCGCTGCAGGGCGATGCGGGACAACCCGTCGGACCGGCCGACCAGGGCCAGGATGCGGTCGTCCGTGCGCTCGACCATCCGGACCACGCTCTCTCGCCTGTCGCCCGCGGAAGCGACGATCTCGGCCCAACCCGCGCCCGGGCAGGCTCCAGAAGAACGATATCGCCGTTACCGCTCGCTCGTCACGGCCTGAGGTGGTCCGGATCGGTGGCGGGGTGGATCAGCAGCGGTCGTCGGAGTCGAGCGTGGCGGCGATCCGCGGAGCCACCGTGGCGAGGGCCCGCAACTGGGCGGGGGTGAGGGGGGCGATGACGTGCCGGCGCACCGCGGCGACGTGGCCCGGAGCCGCGGCGACGACGACGTCCCACCCGGCGTCGGTGAGCACGGCGTTGGTGAACCGGCCGTCGTCGGGGTCCGGGTGCCGCTCGATCCACCCGCGCTGCTCCAACCGCTTCGCGACGTTCGACAGCCGCGAGAGCGAGCCGTTGGTGAACAGCGCGAGATCACTCATCCGCATGGTCCGGTCCGGCGCCATCGACAACCCGCTGAGGGTGAAGTACTCGAACAGCGTCAGGCCGGAGTCGCGCTGCAACTGCCGGTCGAGCGTGCCGGGCAGTTGGAACAGCAGGGTGGCGATGGCGATCCACGCCTGCTGCTCGTCGTCCTCGAGCCACTGCGGCTCGGCTGCCTCGTCCACGGGTCGACGGTACCGGGCGGGTTGCATCAGTTCACGCATGAAGTCATACTCGTGACGTTGGACTTCATGCATGAAGTCATCACCGATCGAGGAGACCCCACGATGACCCTGTTCCGTCTGGACGCCAGCTTCCGAGTCGAGGGCTCGGCGAGCCGCGAGATCGCCGACATCGTCGAGCAGGAGTGGCTCGCGAACCACCCCGGTGACGCCGTCGAACGACGTCACATCGGCGTGGAGGTGCTCCCCGCCGACGCGTGGGCGAACGCCGTCACGGCGGGCTTCGTGCCCGAGGACCAGCGCACGCCGGGGCAGCAGGCCGCCGTCGCGCTCGCCGCCGAGCTGGTCGACGAACTGCTCGCCGCCGACGCGATCCTGCTGGCGGTCCCGCTCTACAACTTCGGCGTCTCGCAGCACATCAAGACCTGGATCGACCTCGTCCTCACCGACCCGCGCGCCACCCCCGGCGTCTCGCCGCGGCTGCTCGAGGGCAAGCCCGTCGTGCTCGCCACGGTGCGCGGTGGCGCCTACGGCGCCGGCACGCCCCGCGAGGGCTGGGACCACTCGACCGGCTACCTGCGCCGCATCCTCGCCGACGTCTGGGGCGCCGACCTCACCGTGGTCGAGCGCGAGTTCACCCTCGTCGGCGTCAACCCGGCGCTGGACGACTTCAAGGACCAGGCGGCCGCGATGCACGCGGAAGCACTCGAGGCCGCCCGCGTGGCCGGCCGGGCGCTGGGCGCGCTCGTCACGGCCTGACCGTGGCCCGGGCGGTGCGGGTGAGGGCTGTTCGCTAGACTCGCCCGCGCTGTCCGGGACGACGTCGTGGGCCGCGCCGCCTTAGCTCAGTCGGCAGAGCGTCTCACTCGTAATGAGAAGGTCCGGGGTTCGATTCCCCGAGGCGGCTCCACGCTGCAGGCCCCGGATTCGGGGCCTTCCGTGCATCAGACATTGTTCCTCCCGATGAGTGATGTGGGTTCCGTGCCCCCGTGGTGCCCCCGGCCGCTGATGCGGTCGGCGGCGTTCCAGAGGTTGCTGTCGATGAGGTGGCCGTAGAGGTCGAGCGTCATGGTCGCGCTCGCATGGCCCAGGATCCGTTGGACGACCTTGGCGTCCGCCCCACGACTAGCCAGATCGAGGCTGCGGTGTGCCGGAGGTCGTGGACTCGCAGGGTGGGCCGTCCGACCGCTGTCTTCGCAGACTGCCAGCCCACCTGGCGCTTCCAGTTGCCCTCTCGCAACGCTGTCCCGGAGGACGTCGAGAACAGCCACTCGTGGGAGGACTTCTCGGCTGCCCACCGTTCGACGATCTCGGCGACGTTGGATGTCGTCGGGATGGTCCGGCTCTGGTGGTTCTTCAAGCTGTCGACGTACAGCTCGCCCGAACCGCCGCCGGCTACAACGGCGCGTTGCAGTCGCAGACCGGGACCAGGGAGGCACAGGGGTTCGATTCGACCAAGCGGTCACGCTGGAGCACCCGATCGCCCGCCTGATCGACGTGGGTATCCGACCTCTGCTCCAGTGGAACCACGCCGTCGCGATGCGCGGTTGCGCAGAGGGTCTCCGCACGCGGCTGCTCGGTGCGGGCTCGAATGGACGATCGCGACCGCAACTGGCTGGCGGCGTCGTGTCGCGAGGGTGATCACCGAATCGACCAGTCCGGCCATCTGCGCGACCGCGGCGATACTCGCCGTCGCTGCGTCCGACGCTCGGCGGTCTGTCGACGCCGTATGGGTCAGCCTCGTGGCGCTGCTCGTCGTCGCGGTCCCCATGGCGTCCATCGTCGTCGGCGTCCAGCGCGGGCGGTGGACCGACCATCACGTCGCCGAGCGACGGTCCCGCACCGCGCCTCTCCTCGTCGCGGTGGCGTGTGTGATCGCTGCAGTTCTGCTGCTCGCCCTCGCCGACGCCTCACGCGCCATGCTCGCGGTCGTCATCGCGATGCTCGTCGGATTGCTCGCTGTCCTGGTCGTCAACCACTGGTGGAAGACCTCGATCCACGCTGCCGTGGCGGGAGGTCTGCTCGCGGTACTCGTGGTGACGTTCGGGCCGTGGCTGTTCCTCGGGGTCTCACTGGTCACACTCGTTGCGTGGTCGCGAGTCGCCCTCGACTATCACACCGTCGAACAAGCTGTCGCCGGCGCCGTTCTCGGCGCTGCAGTCGCGGCCACCGTGTTCCCCGCCCTCCGCTGATCGGCGTGCGGTACCGCTTACCCCACCGAAGTGAGATCGTCTGCGGACCAGCTACCTGCGACGGCGGTCGGCGCTGGGCTCGAGCGGATACGCGGCTGTCGTACAGACCGACGTCGCATGACACGTGGAACAGAACGGGTTCCTGGACTCCGAGGGCCTTCTGCCCGCTGGGCCTGGCTCAGCGGCTCGGCGCAACCCAGCGGCTGGATCCAGTCCTAAGGGACTGCGCTTGTACCGCGTCCCAGTACCCGGCACGCCCGCAACGCCTCTGGCTCCTCCTCGTTGTCGTCGGCGACCTCGTACATCGCCCGCATCAGCGTTGGGTCAGACGCACGTCGGAGTCGACGGTGCCACCCGTCGACTCCGGCGTCTTCGCGTAGGTTCCGAGCTGTGTCGCACTCGCCTGCGCCGGACGGTCCTTCGCGTGACCACATCCGCGACCGCGATGTCGACCCGTCCGACGCGGTGGTCGCGCGGGTGCAGGCACGCTGGCACTCGCAACTGACCGTCGGTCAGCGGTCGGCCGTGATCGCGTGGGCGTCCTTCGCGACAACGTTCGTGGGCGTCCGCGCACTGACCCACTGGATCCGCGACGGTCACGGGCCGTCCGGGGGTGGCGTGAGCGTCGGCGGCCGTCACTTCCACCACTACAACATCGGCATCGCGCTGCTGACCGGCATCGGTGCGGTGGCGTTGCGCGGTCGCGACAGGTACCGCCGTCACCCGGCCACCGCCATCGCGTACGGCGCGGGAACCGCGCTGATCGTCGATGAGGCCGCTCTCCTCATCGACCTGCAGGACGTCTACTGGGCCAGAGAGGGACGCACCAGCGTCGACCTCGCGGTCGGCGTCATCGCCGTCGGCGGGTTGGCCCTGGCCGGCTCCTCGTTCTGGCCCGCGGCGGTCCGCGAATTGCGACCGCTGCGGCAGCGTCGCGCCGACTGAGACGGGGTCGTCCACCACCGTCTGTCAACCATCCACATGTAGCGGGCACGCGACATCGCAGATGCCGGAGGTCGCCGCGCTGGCACCACTGGTAGGCCGGTCCGTTCGGTCCCGGCACGGCTCGCGCGATGCGAGCGTTTCCCACAACGGCGACAACTGGTGCCGCCACATCTGGTGGGGGATTGGCGAAGGCAAGGCCTCTGCGGAGCCCGGCCATGGCGCGGTACGGAGCCGGGGCCGCGACGCGGCGACTCCGAGCCCGTCCGCGGCTGAGCGCTCGGCCTGTTCCGGAACTTGTTCCAACCCTTGACCAGCTGGCGTCAACGGGCCTAGCTTTCGCGGAACCGGTTCCGTGACCGGTTCCGCAACCGGTTCCGCGCCGAGGTCAGGGGGAGCGTTTGACTGTCACGATGGCCGACATAGCCCGGCTGGCGAACGTCTCCAAGACCACGGTTTCCCGTGTGCTGAACGGACGGCCGGATGTCGACAGCACCACCGCCGAGCGGATCCGTCGGATCGTGTCGGAGACCAACTACTCGCGGTCCGCTCGTGCGGTCGGGCTCGCCAAGGGGCAGGCACATGCCGTCGGGATGATGGTCCCTTCGCTGACCTGGCCCTGGATGGCGGATGTTCTCCAGGGAGCCGCCGACGTGCTCGAGGAGCACGGCTACGGACTGCTGCTGCACACCAGCGAGCGCGGTGAGCAGTCGTTGGTGAGGTTCACCGAACAGGTGGCGTCGCGCTCGTTCGACGGCCTCTTGGTGATCGAGCCTCCGAACACGATCGATTTCATCGCGGATCTCCACTCCCGTGGTCTGCCGGTGGTGCTCATCGACGACCGCGCCATGCACCCGGGTTTTCCCTCGGTCGCGACGACGAACCGGCTCGGAGGTGAGCAGGCGGCGGAGCACCTGCTCCAGTCGGGGCGCCGCCAGCTCGCGCTGATCGCCGGCCCGTCGGAGTACGGATGCACCCGGCAACGATCGGCGGGATATCTCGAGACCGCCCGCGAACACGGCACCCGGGTGACCAAGCGAGCCATGGTGGAGTCTGACTTCACGGAGCAGGGCGGTTTCGACGCGATGACCACGCTGCTCGACCTTGCGCCGCGGACCGAGGCGGTGTTCGCACAGAACGACCTCATGGCCGTCGGTGCGCTCCGGGCTCTGCGCTCGTCGGGGCGCCGGGTGCCCGACGACGTCGCCGTCGTCGGGTTCGACGACATCCCCTTGGCAGCGCACACCACCCCGGCCCTGACGACCGTGCGTCAACCCTCGTACGAGATGGCGGCTGCGGCGGCACGCGCCTTGCTCGATCGGGTCGGCGGTTCGCCCGAGGTCAACGCCATGACCCTCCCCACCACGTTGTCGGTGCGCGAGTCCGCGCCGGCGAGCCAGACCACGACCCCGTGATCCGATCCACCGTCACCCTGACGCTCTCGATGAGGAGAACCACGATGTCCGTCCCACGCCCCAGGCGCCTGATCCGTGTCGCGACCGTCGTGTCCGCGGTGGCCGTCCTGGCACTGACCGGCTGCGGCACCACCCGCTCGACCTCCGACCAGGCCTCGAAGGCTGCGCAAGCCGGCAACGCCGGGAACAAGACCATCGCCTTCCTGATGCCGTGTTCGACATGCGCCGACCGGTTCGAGAGCAAGGACAAGCCCTACTTCATCGACGCGGTCGAGAAGCTGGACCCGTCCATCAAGGTCATCGCCAACAACGCCCAGGGCGACGGACCTACACAGCTGCGTCAGGCCGAGGCCGCCCTCACCAACGGGGCCAGCGTCATCGTGATGAGCCCGATGACCGACGAAGCGGGCGCGTCCACGGTGGAGAAGGCCACGGCTGCAGGCGCCTCGGTGGTGGCGTACGACGGCATGGTGTCGGGTGGGTCGAAGCCCGCCTACTACGTCTCGTTCGACAACGAGACCGTCGGGAAGATGCAAGCGCAGTACCTGGCCGACAAGCTCCCGGCGGGCGCCACCATCGCCATGATCAACGGCGCTCCCGACAGCGCACCGGGCCAGGCGTTCAAGAAGGGCGCGCACGACGTCCTCGACCCCCTGTTCGCCTCGGGCGACCTCAAGCTGGGCTACGAGGCCGACACCCCGAACTTCGACGGGGCCGAGGGGCAAAGGGAGATGGAACAGGGTCTGACCAAGCTCGGTGACAAGGTCGACGGCGTCCTCGCCGCCAACGACGGTCTTGCGAACTCGGTCGTCACCGCGCTGACGGCGCGCAACCTGCAGGGCAAGGTCCTGGTGACAGGTCAGGACGCCACCGACGCCGGGCTGGAACGCATCGTCGAGGGCACTCAGTCCATGACGGTCTACAAGTCCATCCGCGACGAAGCAGAGACCGCCGCGAAGATCGCCGTTGCTCTGGTCGACGAGAAGGCCGACCAGGCCAAGGCGGTGGCCACCTCGACCGTCAACAACGGCACGGCCGACGTCCCCAGCGTCCTGCTGACGCCGGTGTCGGTCGACAAGGACAACATCACGGACACGGTGATCAAGGACGACTTCACCACCCTGTCCAAGATCTGCGTCAACGACGCCGCCAAGCAGCCCTTGTGCAGCGGCGCGTCGTGACCGACGCGCCCACGGGGCCCCTGACGGCCGACCACGGCGACGAGTTGCTCGTGTTGCGCGGCGGGGGCAAGCGTTACGGGTCGGTCGCCGCTCTCACCGACGTCGACCTGAAGGTCCGCGCCGGCCGGGTGCTCGCACTCGTCGGCGACAACGGCGCCGGCAAGAGCACCCTGGTCAAAGGGCTGTCCGGCAGCTCGCCCTTCGACTCGGGCACGCTCACGATGCGCGGCGAACCGGTCGCGATCAGCAGCCCGACCGATGCCTCTCGCCTGGGCATCGAGACCGTCTACCAGGACCTCGCCCTGTGCGACAACTTGTCGGTCGTTGCCAACCTCTACCTCGGTCGCGAGGTCCGACGACGCGACCGGATGCTCAACCGTCCGGCCATGCAAGCCCGCGCGCGCGACGTGGTCCGTGAGCTCGCCGTCACCCTTCCTGACCTCGATCGTCCGGTTGCCGCGCTCTCGGGCGGGCAGCGGCAAGCCGTTGCCGTCAGTCGCGCGGTGCTCTGGGGATCGCAGATCGTGATGCTCGACGAACCCACCGCAGCGCTGGGGGTCGAGCAGACCGCCATGGTCTACGAGCTCGTCCGGGGACTGCGCCGCCGCGGTCTCGGCGTGGTGGTCATCTCGCACAACCTCAGCGACGTGTTCGCCGTCGCCGACGAGATCGCCGTCCTGCGACTCGGGCGGAACGCCGGCACCTTCCGGCCCGGTGAGCACCAGCCCAGCGACGTCATCGCCGCCATCACCGGCGGCAACACCCTCCCGGGAGCCAAGATCGCATGACCGCTCACGTCGACCTCAGCAAGACGGCGACTGTCCAGGTCGGAACGGCGTCGCCGTCGGGTGGTTCCTCGTTCCGCGCGTGGCTCGGCTCGTCGGTGCAACGCGTCAAGGACGGAGACCTCGGGCCCCTCCCCGTCGTCATCGGGTTGGCCGTCATCTGGATCTACTTCCAGACCCGCAACGACAACTTCCTCACCGCCCGCAACCTCAACAACCTGTTCCTGCAGATCGCCGTTCTCGGAACGCTGGCGGTCGGACTGGTCGCGGTACTGGTGATCGGGGAGATCGATCTCTCCGTGGCGGCCGTGAGCGGCTTCTGCGCCGGAGTCCTCGCCCAGCTGCTCGCGCACGGGTGGAGCACAGGTCCGGCGATCCTGGTCGCACTGGGAACAGGGCTGCTCATCGGCCTGGCCCAGGGCGTGCTGATCATCTTCGTGCACATGCCGTCGTTCGTGGTCACCCTCACCGGTCTGCTGGTGTGGCAGGGCTTGCTGCTCGGGCTCATCGGCGACGCCGGAGAGATCCGCATCGCCGACCCGTTCGTGAAGTCGATCGCCAGCAGCTACCTCACCACCGGCTTCGCCTGGACCCTCGGCGGCCTGCTCATCGCGGCCGTGGCCGTCACGGGTCTTCTCGCCCGCCGCAGCGAACGACGCCTCGGCCTGACCCCGAAGCCGTGGTTCCACCTCGCCGCCCGGGTCGCGATCGTCGCCGCGGCCGTGGCCGTCGTGATCACGGTGCTCGACCGGTACTTCGGTGTGCCGTGGGTGCTGGTGTTGCTGGTCGGCCTCGTCGTCGCACTCGGCATCGTCTTGAACCAGACCGCGTGGGGCCAACACCTCTACGCCGTCGGCGGGAACCGTGAGGCCGCCCGGCGAGCCGGCATCGGGGTTCGCGGCAGCGTGCTCGCCGTGTTCGCAGCCGCCGCGACCATCTCGGCCCTGGCCGGCATCCTGGACGCCAGCCGCCAGTTCGCGGTGTCCAACGCCGCCGGTGGTGGCAACCTCGGACTGAACGCCATCGCAGCCGTCGTCATCGGCGGGACCAGCCTGTTCGGCGGCCGCGGCAAGGCCTACACCGCCCTGCTCGGCGCGCTCGTGGTCGGCTCGGTCGCCAACGGCCTGGACCTGCTCGGCGAATCCGCGGCCGTCAAGAACACCACCACCGGGATCATCCTGCTCGCCGCTGTCGCCGTCGACTCCCTGAGTCGTCGTCGCCGCCAGGTCACCGGCCGCGCGGCCTGACCTGCCCGAACCCGAGAGGCACACCGTGACCAGCACCGCTCGCTCATTCCCCCGCGGCTTCCGTTGGGGCAGCGCCACCGCCGCCTACCAGATCGAAGGCGCCGCCGCCGAGGACGGCCGGACACCGTCGATCTGGGACACCTTCGCTCACACGCCCGGCAACACCAAGCACGGCGACCACGGCGACGTCGCCTGCGACCACTACCACCGCCTCGAGCCCGACCTCGACCTGCTCACGACGCTCGGCCTGCAGGTCTACCGCTCCTCCGTCTCCTGGTCCCGCGTCGTCCCGCACCCTGACGGCGAGGTCAACGCCGCCGGCCTGGACTTCTACGACCGGGTCGTGGACGGCCTGCTCGCGCGAGGCATCGACCCGATGGTCACCCTCTACCACTGGGACATGCCGCAGTGGCTGCAAGACAAGGGCGGATGGGGCAACCGCGATGTCGCCGACCACTTCGCCGACTTCACCGAGGCGGTGCTGACCAGGTTGGGCGACCGCGTCCCCACCTGGATCACGGTGAACGAGCCGTTCTGCGTCACGTACATCGGCCACCTCGAAGGTCGGCACGCACCCGGCCTGCAAGACGAGGCGCTCGCCGTCTCCACCGTCCACCACGTCCTGCTCGCCCACGGTCGAGCCATGCAACGGATACGCGCGCTCGCACCGCAGGCCGAAGCCGGCATCACCCTCAACCTCTCCGACGTCCACGCCGCCACCGACCGCTCCGAGGACGTTGCAGCCGCCAACAAGGTGGACCTGGTCGAGAACCGCATGTTCCTGTCGCCGGTGCTCCGCGGGGAGTACCCGGACGACGCCGCGTCGTTCTACCAGGGCGTCACCGACTTCTCCTTCGTCCGACCCGGCGACCTCGAACTCATCTCCTCGCCGGGGGACCTGCTCGGCGTGAACTTCTACGAGCAACACCACGTGGTCGCGGCCGACGGGCTCGGCGACGGCAAGAACGACCGCGTCCGAGGCGCCCGCAAGTTGACCCCTGAGCCGCCTGTCACCGACGGCGGGGTCGCCATCCGCCCGCGAGCCCTCTACAACGTCCTCACCCGACTCCACCGGGACTGGACCCCGTTGCCGCTGTGGGTCACGGAGAACGGTCTGGCGCTGCACGACTACGCCACCCCGGACGGGCAGATCCACGACCCCGAACGCATCGCCTATTTCGACGGGTACTTCCGCGCTGCCGCCGACGCCATCGACGACGGCGTCCCGTTGGCCGGCTTCATCGTCTGGTCCCTCATGGACAACTTCGAGTGGGCCGAGGGCTACGGCTGGCGATTCGGGATGGTCTACAACGACTACCCGACCCAGACCCGCATCCCGAAGGACAGCGCCCGCTGGCTACAGCGGGTCATCGCCGCGAACGCGGTGCCGCCGTTGGCCTGACCTTGACTCCGGACAGTGGTGTCGGCGAGTGGCACCGACCGTCCGGGACGTTGCGGCTCGTGCCGCGACGTCGACCGACGCCCCGGCCGGGACGCCGGACCCCCGACACCGTCACAGGAGACAACCGTGTCGCACACCCCCCGCCGACCACGCCGCCGCGTGGTCGCGCTCGGTGCAGTACTCGCCACCGCCGCAGCGCTCGCCGCGGTCACCACCGCCGAACCCGCCCAAGCCGTCGGCGAAACCCTCAGCGTCACTCTGACCAAGGCCGACGGCTCGGCCAACCTGTCCCCACAAGCGTCCATCACGCTGGGCGCCGTCACCACCGGATCGCCGAACGTGGTGGTCAACGACTCGATCACCTCGCAGACCATCTCCGGCTTCGGAGCGTCGTTCACGAACTCCTCGACCTACCTGCTGTCCCAACTCAAGACGTCCAGTCCCAGCCAGTACTCCTCGTTGATGAACGACATCTTCAACACCTCGACCGGGCTGGGTGAGTCCTTCTGGCGGCTACCGATGACCTCCAGTGACTTCACCGCGACGAGCACGCACTACACCAGCGACGACACCGCGGGCCCTTCGAGCAACCCGACGCAGAACTTCGCCCTGACGTCGTCGGAGACCGGCTACATCATCCCGGTCATCAAGGACGCCCTCGCGATCAACCCCAACCTGCAGATCGTCGCCAGCCCCTGGTCGGCGCCGGCCTGGATGAAGACCCCGCAGTCGATCTTCGGAACCTCCGGCGGGGTCCAGACCACCCTGAACCCCACGTACAACCAGGCGTGGGCGGACTACTTCGTCAAGTGGATCAAGGCCTACCAGACCGCCGGCGTGCCCATCTTCGCCGTCACGCCACAGAACGAGCCTCTCTACACCCCGTCGGACTACCCCGGGATGAAGTGGGACGCGACGGCCCTGGGGAGCTGGATCCACAGCTACCTCAAGCCCTCTTTGACCTCGGCCGGCCTGTCGACACCCATCCTGGGCTTCGACCACAACTGGGAGTACGCGAACCCGGACCAGGGCCAGTTCCCGCAGGCGCTGGTGGCCTCGGCCGCCAACCCGGACCTGGCCGGGACGGCCTGGCACTGCTACGACAACACCAGTGACCCGGCGGCGATGACGCTCGTGCACAACCAGTACCCGAGCAAGGACGCCTACGAAACCGAGTGCTCCTCAGATGTCGGACCGAGCGACATCATCAGGTACGGCACCGCTGACATGGCACTGCTCTCGACGCAGAACTGGGCGAAGAGTGTCGTCCTCTGGAACCTGGCCCTCACGTCCTCGGGCGGACCGCACCTGGGCGGGTGCAACGGCTGCAAGGGCATGATCAGCATCGACGGCACCACCGTGACCAAGACCGGCATCTACTACCAACTGGCGCAGCTCGCCAAGTTCGTCAAGCCGGGCGCCGTCCACATCTCGTCCACGGTCAACGCCCGCGGAATCGTCACCTCCGCCTTCAAGAACCCCAACGGTCAAGAGGTGCTGGTGGCCACCAACACCAACGCCACCAACACCACCTTCACCGCGACCTGGAACGGCAAGGGCTCGTTCGCCTACACCCTGACCCCGCGGGCAACCGCCACGTTCGTCGGGTCGATCGGCGCCGCGACCGCTCAACCGACCACCCCCGGCAACAACCGGGTGTTCCGCATCGTCTCGCGCGTCAGCGGCAAACCGTTTGGTGTGGAGGGCTCCTCCACCGCGAACGGCGCCAAGATCGTCCAGTACACCGACAGCGGGGACCGCGACCAGCAGTGGCGCTTCGTCGACGCCGGGTCCGGCTACTACAACATCGTGAACGTCAACAGCGGCGCTGCGTTGGACAACCCGAGCGGGAGCACCACGAACGGCACCCAGGTTCAGCAGTACGCCATCAGCGGTACCGGCAACTCGAACCAGCAGTGGGCGTTCACCTCGGTGGGCAGTGGTTTCTACAAGATCACCAACCGCACCAGCGGGCTCGGGCTCGACCTGACCGGCGGGACGCTGACCGACTCGACGTACGTGCAGCAGTACTCCGTCACGGGCAACGGCAACTTCGGTCAGAACTGGCAGCTCGTCCCTGTGGGCTGATCGCAGCCCCGCCCAGACCCCGCTGCCGGGCACGAAACCGCCTTCGTGCCCGGCAGCGGCGTGTCGCTCCGAACCCCGTCACCAGTCATCAGCGCGCCGCGGACTCGGCAGATCGTGGAGAGACGACACGGATGATCGAAGTCTTGGAGGGAGACGAAGCTGCCACGCCGCGATGCGCCGGAGGAGTCGCAGAAAGGCACCCTCACGCGCACCGTCACCAGGCGTCGACGGTGTTGATGTCTCAGTCGTGCATTGTCTGCGGAGGCGAAGCCGCAGCCGAGCCGGCCCGTAGCAACAAGCGCGCCTGCACTGCGACCACGGCATCGTCCGGGCTCGCCTTGTAGCTGCCTCGGGGTTGCTCGCCGGGACGGTCGGTCCATCAGACAACCGACCCCGAGCGGCTCGGCAGGAGTCGGGCGCCGGTGACCGACCAGACGGTGCGAATTCGGCATTCGTCGTCGAGGTCGAGGACGTCGATCCCGGACAGCATGCCGCGCCCGGCAGACCGCTCGACGTCCCACGTCAGCGCCACGCGGTTGGTCACGGGGTCAGCGACGACCACTCGGGTGGTGAAGATGTTGGGTGTGGCCGCGTGGTAGCGCTCGACGAAGGCCTGCAGGCCCGCGGCGTCGGTGATGGCGTCGGCGACGGGACCGACACCGAGCCAGAGTGCGAACGGGTCGGCGACGAGGTGGTGGGCGAGCGACGGGGCCTCGCTCCACATGAGCAGCCACGAGTCGGCGAGGGCGGTCGCGCGTGCGATGTCCAAGGTCATGACGCCTACTGTCGAAGTGAACGGCGACAGCGTCCTGTCGGTGTTCGTGGTCACATCGCACCCAGCGGCCTCGCGTCGAGCCGCGCGAGCTCACGTCGCAGTACGGCATCGTCGCGGGGCGCTGGGTGCTCATCGAGCAGATCGGCGGCCAGCACTCGGTCGAGTCGGAACCCTCGCAACCCGCCCCGCAGGCGGCACCACCCGACCAGGTACCAGGACGGGTCGGCCCACAGCAGCCCGAGCGGTTCCACGTCGCGTCCGGTCTCTGCACCGGACCGGCCACGGTAGGTCAGGCGTACGACCCGGTGCTGGGCGACGGCATCGCGGATGGCCTGCTCGTGCGCGGTAGCCGCAGCGTCGCCCGGCACGACATGAACGTGCTCGGCGAGCTGCTCCTCGCGCCGGCGCACGTCGGCCGGCAGACCGGCTAGCACCTTGTGGGCGGCGCTGCGCGCGTCGTCCCGAAACGGCGACGACGCGACCGAACGCAACGCCGCCGACAGGGCCAAGGCCTCCGCGGCGGTCAGGGCGAGCGGCGGGAGGGTGTGCGCAGGGTCGAGCGCGTAGCCACCGCCTCGGCCGGGTTCGGACCAGATCGGAACACCCGCGTCGCGCAGCCCGATCAAGTCGCGCTCGATCGTGCGGGTGCTGACCTCGAAGCGACGCGCCAACCAGGACGATGTCCTCGGGCGCGGGGCAACGGCCCGCAACTCCTCGACGAGGGCGTAGAGCCGGTTGGTGCGGTTCACCTGGCCATCATCCGTGGGCGGTCCGACATCCGGGTGGCGGCGGCGATCTGGCCGCGGCGATGTGCTCCCACCGTAGATGTCGCAAGCGTCGGTGCCATGACCCCGACAGCCGCGTCCTCGCTCACAGTCGGATCGCGAAGAGGAACGCGGGTCCGTCGGCCGTCACCTGGCTGTGGAAACAGGCGGATCGCTGATCTCGGCTGTTGGTCGTGCCACCGCGGCTCGGCCGAGAAGCCCGGAGATCACGGACGCACCGGCGGCGACGGACCACAGTCCGGCGGCTGTCGCGACCCGGAGCAGAGCGAGACCACTGATCGGGCCGAGCGCAGTGCCGACGTCCTGGCTGATCGACAACGCTGCCTGGTACGACGCTCGCTGGTGCATGGGGGCGCGGCGGGTCACCAGGGTCGAGACGGTCGGGCCGTAGAGCATCGCTCCGACCGCGGAGATCACGACGGCCACCACGAGCACGGTGTAGCCGGCGGGCGCGGCGATGAGGGCAGCGAGGCCGGTGCCCTGCAGCAGGCCTCCGACGAGGAGCAGACGGCCCGGAGCGGTTCGTGCCGTCAGGCGGGTGATCGGGACCTGCGCGGCGATGGTGACCAGCGCGGCGATGGTGAACAGTGATGCGAAACCTGTGGTCCCCACGGCGGTCTGGGTGCGCAGGGCGACGAGACCGTCGGCCTCGAACCATGTCCCGGCGACGGCGAGCAGTCCACCGGCCGTGACGAGGCCGGCGAGCGCGCGATCGGCGCGCAACGCCCGCAGCGTGCCGGGAGGGATCTCCGGCTCGTCGTCCCCTTCGGCCGCGCGCCCAGGAGCGTCTCGCGGGACCGCGGCGACTTCGAGGACGACGGCGAGCAGCAGCAGGCCGGCGCTGAGGGCGAACACGGCGTCGAGGTCGACCAGCACGACCAGTGCACCCAGCAACGGTCCCGCGATCCGCCCTAGGTTCGAGCCGACGGTCAGCAGACCGAAGGCGTGCGGCAGTTGTTCCTCGGGCGTCACGTCGCCGACGATCGCCGCGACGGTCGGGTGGAAAGCCGACTCGAAGACACCGGCGAGCAGGAACAGCACGATGGCGGCCCAGGAGACGTCCGTGACCGTGAGGGCACCGTATGCCGCGGCTGTGCCAGCGCTGGCGATCACGAGGACGCGACGTCGTCCGACGCGGTCGGCGAGGCCGCCGCCCGCGACTCCGGCGCCGAACTCGCCCAGCGCTTGGCCCACGAACAGCAGTCCGGCGGCAACTCCGACGAGTCCGACCCGGTCGTGGGCCCAGACGACGACGAAGGGCAGGAGGGCGGTGGTAGCCGCGGCTTCGAAGGCGAAGGCCAGGACGAGAGCCGGGACCACCCGGTTACGGGTCTTCATGTCTCGAAAGCTACCACCGTTACGGGGCACGGTGTCTCGTTTACGATGCAGAAGTGACCACCGCGCGTGACAGGGGCGGCCGCCCGCGCAGCGAGCAGGCCCGAACCGCGATCCTGCACGCCGTCGACGACCTGCTGGTCGAGGTGGGCTACGCCGCGTTGACCATGAAGGGCATCGCCGAGCGGGCCGGCGTGGGCCGTCAGACCGTCTACCGGTGGTGGTCCACCAAGGCCGAAGTGTTGTTCGAAGCAGCGATCACCGACGCCGCCCGCGAACTGCAGGTCCCTGCGGCCGACACCACGGCCGAGGAACTCACGACGTTCCTCGCCGCTGTGACGGCGTTCTTGACGACGTCGGATGCGGGCGCGGGGTATCGGGCCCTGGTCGGGGAGGCGCAGCACGACAGCGCGGTTGCCGAGCTCATGACCTCGGTGTCGCTGTTCGACGACGCCGCCGGACCGCTCCTGGAGCGGGCGCGCTCACGCGGTGACCTCGACCCGGCTGTCTCGCTCTCGAGCGCGACAGCGCTGCTCGTCGGCCCGGTGTTCTTCCGGCTGATGACCGGCCCGGCCGTCAGCAGCCCATGTGACCTCTCCGCCGCGACCCTCACAGCCCTCGCGGGCATCGCACCACAGTCGACGGCCATCTGACACGAGAGACACCAGTGCGCGCCGCGGCGCCCCGCACCTTGCCCTCGAGTGAGATCGCGCGGCAGACAGCGGCTGTACCTCGGAGTCGGCGCGGAGCGGTGGCGCGGCGGTCGGACGTGGAGAGGCGCGGACGAGTTCGTGCTGTTCCGGCAACACCTGACCATGCGCTGCGTCGACGCCGCGCACAGCGTGCGACCGACAACGCTTGGTGTGGCCTCTGCGCTACAGGGTCGTTGCCGTCGTACCTGGCACCTCGTACGACGGCGTGGTGCTACCAGCCGGCCCCCGGTGAGCATCCGTCTGCCGAGCCCGAGCGTGGTCGGCATCGACCTGGGCGCGCTCTTCCCGGATCTCCCGCGCGAGGAAGAAGTTCAACGCGGTGCGGATGGCGGCGACGGCCGCGAGCTGGCCGATCTCGTGGAAGCTGGGTGCTACGGCGGTGCGCAACACATCGCCAGCCAGTTGCAGCTCCAGCCCGAGAGCCAAGAACCTGCCCAGGGTCAGTCGGATGGGCACGAACGCCTCGGTGCGTCGCTTGCCCGCTGCGGTGACCAGGAACCGGATGAACGCCCAGGCGGCGCCGACGGCGATGACGGCGGCACCGCAGGCCTCGACCACGGTGACCATCACCCCCACGACGTCGGCGACAACGCTCTCCGCACTCACGTCTCGGGTCCGCGGTCGTCTCGGAGAACGGGCATGCCGGAGAGTGTCCTCCGCGGCTGGGCACCTCGGGCGTCGCCGTGGGGTGAGGCGAGGCGTGTTCGTGCGGTGTCACGGATTCATCGTGAAAGGTCCGACGCCCGCAGTTTGCCGCTGTGATCGAGCAGCGCCGCACCTGACCCGAAGTCACCGGGAACCGCATGCTGTCGAGGGGAGGCGTGCAGGATGCAGGCGTCGATGGCTCGAACCGGACCGTGCGCACACCGTGGACGTTGCGGGACGATGCGTGGGTGGCTGACGAGGTGTACGACCGGATCGGTGTCGGTTACCACCGTGGGCGACGACCCGATCCGCGTTGGCAGCTCGAGGTCGACCGGGCGCTCGATGATGCCCGCACGGTCGTCAACGTCGGGGCGGGCACGGGGTCGTACGAGTCGCCTGGCCGCACCGTGCTCGCCGTGGAGCCGTCGTCGGTCATGATCGCGCAGCGGCCCCCCGGTGCCGCGCTCGTGGTGCGTGGTGTCGCGGAGCACCTACCGGTTGCGACCGACGGGTTCGACGTTGCCACCGCGTTCGCCACGCTGCACCACTGGCCGGACTGGCGGGCGGGGCTCGCGGAGTTGCGGCGTGTGGCGCGTCGGGTCGTGGTCGTGCACTTCGACTCGACCACGCACGCGAACTTCTGGTTGGTCGAGCACTACCTGCCTGAGATGGCTGAGGCGTGGGGGCGTGTCGCGTCTCTCGTGGACGTGTCGGCGGCGCTCGGCGAGCGCGTCGAGGTGCGCGTGTTGCCGGTGCCGTGGGACTGCGTCGACGGATTCGTCCCGGCGTACTGGCGCCGACCGGAGGCGTACCTCGACCCGTCGGTCCGGGCGGGGATGTCTGGCTTCGCGCTGCTCGACCCGTCGATCGTCGAGCGCGGGATCTCGGACCTGCGCGCCGACCTGTCATCCGGGCGGTGGCACCGCACGCACGCAGACCTGCTCGAGCTGTCCAGTCTCGACGTGGGATGGCGCCTCATCGTGGCGGATCGGCAGGGGTGAAGCTGTCGAGAGCTCGGTGAGGCCACCCGTGCCGCGCGGAGCTTCTCGGTCGCTGCGACACGGTTCCCGCACGCAGGGTGTGCGTTCGCCCACGGGCAGACCATCAGTGGGCGAGGACGGGTTCCCTCACGCGTGAGCCGGGCCGTGCCTGCGCCACTCCGTAGCGGCTGCTGCCGACGGTCTGGTTGTCGGTTGTCTGCATCATCCTCGGGCTCACGCGGTCACATGTTCGTCGAATGCATCAATCGCCCACCAGCGGGAGAGTCCAGACCCCTCGGCCGGCGTGGGTCAGTCCGCGTGCGGCCCAAGCCGTGCGTACCGCTTGCGGTACACCGTCGAGGAACGAAGGAGCCACTTCGTCCTCGGTGTGGCGGCGCGGGTAGCTGGCGATGAGAGCGCTGGAGCCTGCCAAGCGCTGACGGATGAGGTCAGCCGAGCGCAGGGGTAGGCCAGCGTCGGCACCGGCCGTCGTGACATCGACACCCAAGAACACGACGATGCTGTCGATGGGACCGTCGACGATTCCCTCGCGAGGGCATCCGTCAGAAGTCAAGAGCACGGCGCCGACGTGCGCGACGTTCCCGCCGTACGCAGCGACAGCTGTCGCGAGCGCGGCGGGCCGCCGCACGTCGAACACGGCAACCGCCCCCCGACCCGTCACCTCTTCACTGTCGAAACCACAGCGCACGGCCTCGACATCCCACCAGCTCACCGCGTCCAGTTCATCGGCGACTCCGTCCGTCTCAGGCAGAATCTGCTTGCCGGAGTAGCGGAGCTCGGTCCACGTGTCCTCAGCGCTGGTCATCGCCTGAGGATGTCCGCTGCGCCTGGGGCTTTCACGCCCCAGCGAGCTGGCACACAGGTCAACCGGACCACGTCGCCCGGCCTCGAGAGCGCCATCCCTCTCTCGTCGGGGTGTTTCGCGTGTGGAGCTGGCCGTGTACGGCCCTCGACTGGGGAACTGCTCGCTCCACGGACGTCGCGGTCTCCACGGGTGACCGTTGCAAGCCCGTGCAGTTCCGCAACCCTGCTCTCCGAGAGCTCAGTGAACACGTCGCTGACGCGGTGAGGACCGTGGAGGTCGTCATGGATTCCGGCGAACCCCTTGCTGATGTGTTGCAGGTCAGCTCGGGTGTGAGAGGTGTGCTCAGACCACCTTCCCGGGATGGCCAGTGGCGACAGGTTCGACACCCCGGTTGCTGGAGAGCTGTCCGACGATCGCCAGGCCTCGGCCGGATGACGAAGAGGCATCACTCATCACTCCGTCCGGGCTCCTGTCGGTGCCGAGTTCAAGGACAGCGACGTCGACAGCCAACGGCTCCACACGGAGGCGCAGCTCGATCTCGGGCCCTTCGTACCCGACCGCGTGGACGACTTGTTCGGAGACCACGAGTTCAACATCCATGAGATCCCGTCGTCCCACCATCTCCGCTGGTCCACCACGAAAGGTTCGGCCTGGCGCTCGGTTGACGGGCCGGCCGGCAGCGCGAGGATGCCGGTGTCGTGGTCGCGAGTCGGGATGTCGACGCAGCGGGGGCGTCGTCCTGCGGGCCATCGCGGTGAGCGTCGGCAGTGGCAGCCAGGGCGCGTTGTGTCCCTCTCGCGAGATGTGGTGCAGATCGGGTGGGCCGGACGACGGACGGCCGGATGCGCGGTGTGCGTCGCGGGGACCTCGGCGTGGTGCGCATCCGATGTGCGGTGCGGGTGCGTCGAGGAAGATCCAACCGCTCGAGGCCGTCGAGGCCGTCGAGGCCGTCGAGGCCGTCGAGGCCGTCGAGGCCGTCGGGGCCGATGAGGTCGGTGACCTCGGCCAGGGTCTGGCTCACGTGGTCACCGAGGCGGAGCAGGTCGTCGGCGGTGACACGCGACGGGTCGGTGAACACCTGCCCGAGGTCGCGCGAAGGCTCGTGCAGGACATCGTTCGATGTCGGCGGCGACGGATTCGACCGCGGTCGCGCTGAGGTGGTCGTCGACCTGCACCGCGCGGCCGAGAGGCCGGAGGCCGGGCCGAGCTGCGTGGTGACGATGTTCGGCACGGCGACGATCTCGCGGTAGCTGCTGATCACGGCGTACGCGGTCGCGGGCAGCATCGGGTCGGCGGCGTCGCCGATCAGCAGCTCCTTGGTGTCGCGACCGAGCACCACCGCGACGTACGCGAGGAGAGCGGCGATGACCAACGACGCCATGCCGTCCCATGCCGCGACGTGGGTGACCTGGTGCAGCACGGTGCCGACGAACGCGACCAGGACCCCGATCACTGCGACGGTGTCTTCGCTCGCGACGGTCTTGACCGTCGGGCCCGGACTGCGGACGACGAACTCCTGGAACGACCGGTGGGCGGTCCGGGCTTCGGTGGCGACCTGCACGAGCGCCCTGCGCAACAACGCTCCCCGAGGACGAGCGCCACCGCGAGGATGACGTGGATCGCGGTGAACTCGATCGATGACGAGTCGCGCTCGGCGCCAGAACCGGCGATGGCCTCGATGCCCTGGTAGGTGGCGAATCCATCGCCGGACACGAAGATCCCACCGCTGCGAACACGCCACAGAAGAAGCGTTCCTCGCCGTACCCGAACGGGTGGGTGCGATCCGCTGGTTGAGCCGCGCGAGCGCCACCATCACGGTTCTGCGGGTCTCGCTCATCGGCGCGTCGGTCGGTTGCTTGCTCTCGTGCCCACCTACGGAGGGGCCTCGCGCCCAACACTTCGCTCGGTGTGACCGACTCACGCGTTCAGGTCCTTGGAGGGGGCACGAGCCGCCGGCGCGGAGCACCATGCCGGCCGCCCCGACGTGAGGCTTTCAGCGCCGACGGGTGATGCTGGCCCACACGACTTTGCCCGGGGCGCCATCCGTGGCGGGTTCGACACCCCAGAAGCTCGAGAGCCGGTCCACGATCGCCAGACCGCGGCCGGTCGGCGAGGTCGTCCCGCTCACGGCGGTGTCATCGGGTATGTCGTCAGAGCCGTGGTCGAGCACGGCAACGTCGAGAGCGAACGGCTCCACACGGAGTCGTAGTTCGATGTCGGGTCGACCGTGTCGCACGGCGTTCGTGACGAGCTCGTACACCACCAGCTCGACGTCGGACAGGGTGACGCCGTCCAGCCAGCACCACCGGTCGGCCACGAACCGGCGCGCTTCGACCACTGCGGTCGCGTCCGCGGACAAGGCGAGGACAACAGTGTCGCCGTCGTCGCGTGGTGTCCTCGAACAGCTGGCGGGACGCGTGGGGACCACCGAGGCGGGATCGGGGGTGGCTGCCGCCGTCATGCGGTCCGGTATGCCCCGTCTGAGATGTTGTGATGCGTCAGGCGGGCACCGGCCCACCGGGCAGGAATGTGACGAGAGCGATCGGGAGCGCCGCAACCAGCGGTCGATCTGCAGCACGCCCACCGTGCGGTCGGTGAAGCCCGCGAGCGCAGAGGTGGAGCGTCCGAACCCGCATCGTCAGCCGCCTTACGGTGTAAGTCCCGAGTCGTTAGCCTCCATCCAGTGACCCACGCCTCCGACTCGGCGGCGACGGACACACGAGTCGCCGTCCTCGAGGCCCAGGTCGCCCATTGGAGGCAGAGGGCGTTGCAGGCCGAAACCGACGTCGCCGGCCTGCGGTCCGCCATGCCCCACCAACAACGCATCGGCGCGGCAGTGGGAATCTTGATGTCCACGATGAGAGTCACGGACGATGCCGCGTTCCAACTGCTCGTGCAGGCCAGTCAGAGCCAGAACCGGAAGTTGCGGGCCATCGCGGAGGACGTGGTGCTGACCGGACTGCCGCCGTCATCGGTCGGTGCGACTGTTCCGAGCTCGGTGGCCACCGAGTCATCGCGCTGACATGGGCTTGCCCGTCAGCAACCCTGTCCTGACTTGACGACTTCGTCAAGCGACGAAGTCGTCAAGCAAGCGGTAGCGTTCGCTTGTGCCGTTCACGCCTGGTCGTGCCATGCCGGAAGCCAGCGCCGCACTCTTCAAGGCCTTGGCTCATCCCGCGCGCGTTCGCGTGGTCGAGCTCCTCGCGGAGCGGGAACAGACCATCGGCGAGCTGGCAGCCGACACCGGTCTCGAGCTGTCCCACCTGTCGCAGCAGGTCAGCGTTCTCCGGCGAGCCGGCATGGTGTCGAGTCGCCGCGTGAGAAGTCAGGTGGTCTGCCAACTGGCGGATCCACACATCGGCGGCCTACTCGACGTCGCGCGGGTCATGCTCGCGACCCACCTCCAACGCACCCACGCCCTCCTCGAGGCGGAACTGGGCGCGTCGCCGCTCCTGGGCGCTGCCTCCGCGGCCCGGACCGTGCCCGCGATCGACGCGAGTTGACACTTCTGTCAAGTCGCACAGATCTCAAGAGGTTCATCACGATGAGGAAACGCGGTGCAGTCCGAATGTGGCTAAATATCGGGAAATAAGCCGCTTATACTCGCTCCACCCTGGGCTGATTTCCCTCGAGCATCAAGAAGTTCTCGTCCGAGAGGCTTGAAGCAGCACGTATTCGGGTACCTGTGGCGGGCGTAGGCCCCCGACCTCCTCCCCCGAAAGGCGTCCCCCCATGCCAACTCGCCGCTCGCTCCCGACACGCTCCCGCTGGTCCGGTCGCCGTCGCTTCGCCCCGTTGGCCGTCCTCGCCGGCGTCGGCGCCACCGCCGCACTTGCGCTGTCGACAACCGGCACGCTGTCGGCGTTCACCGCGCAGATCACGAACAGCGCCAACACCGTCACCGACGGCACGCTCGTCATGACCGAGAGCCAGACGGTCGGACAGGCCACGACAACCTGCAACAGCACCGACACCAACTCGGTCGCGGTCAACTCCGCCACCTGCACCACGATCAACAAGTTCGGCGGCGTCGCCAACCTCGTTCCCGGTGGCACCTCCTCGGCCACCATCGTCATCAGCAACACCGGCACGGCAACCGCGAGCGCCTTCACGCTCACTCCCGGCGCGTGCGCCCAGTCGGGCAACGTGGCCGGCAGCGCGACCGATCTGTGCTCGAAGATGACGATCAAGCTCGACAAGGTCGTCGGGGGAACCACCACCAACGTCATCCCGGCCGGGACCACCCTGGCCGCTGCGAACACGAACGGTGCCTACAACATCAACTCGATGTCGCCGAACGCCGCCGTGACATTCAACTTCACCGTCACGCTGCCCGCGGGTCTCACCAACGCCTATCAGGGCCTCACCGTCACCCAACCTCTCGTCTGGCTGTTCACCGCCGGTAGCTGAGGCTGTAGGCGCCAGCTCCTCTCGCCCGTGCCCGGGTCGGTCCGCAACGGCCGATCCGGGCGCGGCGTGGCGGGTCGACCCCAGAGGAAAGCAGGTGAGGTCGACGGTGGTCACCGAACCGGTTGAAGGAGACGTCTTGCCCCGTGACCACTTCGGACGTTCCACCCGTCGCCTCGTGGCGTCGGTGGCGGCTGCGGTACTGGTCACGGGTGTGCTCCTGGCGGTTGGTGTGTTCTGGTCGAGCGGCGGTCGATGGTTCGTCATCCGCACGCCGTCCATGGGCACCGCCGCCCCCGTTGGCGCGCTCGTCCTCACCCGACCCACTCGCGTTCACGAACTTCACGTCGGCGACGTGGTGTCCTTCCATCCCGTTGGAGCCGCAGCGTTCACCTACACTCACCGGATCGTTGCAGTCAACAACAATGCCGTCACCACCCGTGGCGACATCAACGGTAGCGACGACCCGTGGCGAACCACAGACCGCGAGCTGGTGGGCCGGGTGACTCTTGTCGTCCCCGGGCTCGGCTACCTCGCCCGGGCGTTGCCACTGCTCCTGGTTGGCGGCACGGTCGTCGTCGCCCTCACTCGGTGGTGGCTGGAGCCTGATCGTCGCGGCCCAGTCCGGTTACTGGGCTTCACGGTGCTGTACGCCGTGGCCTCGCTCGTGATCCACCCGTTCGTCGGACTGGTGCAACTCGAAACCACCAGCGGACCAGATGGCGCCGTCATCACCGCCGTCTCCACCGGTCTGCTCCCCGTGACGGTGTTGCCGCTTCCTGGTCACGGCACCGGTGACAGTGTCCATCTCGGCGCGGGCGAGGTCGGAACCGTCCACTTCGCGAAGACCGGGGGCAGCAGCCGCTACGCCATCATGGCTGAGCTCGACCTGTCGTGGGGTGGTTGGTTGCTGCTGGCTCTCGTGTGGCTGGCGCCCTCGCTGTGGGTGTTCGGCATCGGCTTCCGCCGCCATCCCCACCCTGCGTTCGAGGTCGGACTGTCTGATGCGGCTTCTCCTGCCATCGCCATGCCCACATGAACGTTCGCCCGCCGTCGCCCAGACTCCTGGCGTCCATACTCGCGCTCGCCACCGGTGCGGCCCTGGTGGTCGCAGTCAAGGTGCCTGGCACTGTCGGCGGATACTCTGCACGGCTGTCCAACGCCGCCAACGCCGTCACCACCAATTCGTTCTGGACCTGTGCCCAGGCCTCCACCACCCTCGGCGCGTCGGTCGCCTGGCCGCTCGATGACACCGGAGTGCTCAACGTTGCCGGAATGGCGCGGGACATCTCGGGCGCCAACCGCACCGGCCTCTACACCGTAGGAGGCGTCTCCTACCGCAGGGTGAGCACCGCCTGCCCACGTGACACCGTCAGCGGCACCGCCTACAACATCGTCCTGAACGGCAGCACCGGGTTCGTCTCCCGCACCACCGCGCTCCCTCTGGATTCCAGCTTCACCGAGTCGGTCTGGTTCAACACCACCACCACGCGGGGTGGTCGGCTCATCGGTTTCGGTAATGCCGCGACAGGAGCGTCGACCGAATACGACAGGCAGGTGTGGATGAACAACTCCGGGCAGCTGTACTTCGGCGTCTACCCCAATGCCGTCAAGACGGTCAACAGCACCGCCAGCTACAACGACGGCGCCTGGCATCAGGTGGTCGTCACTCTCGGCACCAACGGGATGACCCTCTACGTCGACGGCGCCCAGGTCGCCCAGGATCCCACTGTCACGACGGCGCAGACCTACTCGACCAATGCCATGTACCTGCGTGTCGGTTACGACAACCTCGACAACTGGGTGTCCATCCCCACCAGCTACTACTTCGCGGGGTCGGTACGGTTCGCTGCCTACTTCACCACGACATTGATCGCGGCCCAGGTGGGCGGCCTCTACGCCGCCGGCCTCGGATCCTGAACCAGATCGGCGGGCCGGTCTCATCGCCATTGCGTGCTGTCTACATCCTCGGGGTGCACCTGACCGCTCTTCCGTCACTGGTCCGGATTGCTCGTGCTGGACGGACGTCACGGTTGTTCACCCACGTAGACGGAGCGGCAGAACCGACCCGCCAGCACTCGTCAACGCAAGCCGAGCGTGGATGACTCGACCGTCAACGTGAGCCGTACGACAAGGCGGCGGACCCTGTTCGATGCGCCTTTCGCGGTGGTACTCCATCTGCGTCGCGCTCCATCGGGGGATGAGGGTGACACACTGCGGAGGGTCGGGCCACCGATGGTGGCGAACCCTCCACTTCGCGCCCGCCCGGGTAGGTACCGGAGTGTCTACCCGGGCGGGTCCCACGCGCCGACCTGCGTAGCGGGTGCAGCCCTCATCTTCCTGTTCCGCAAGGAGTGTCTGCACCCTCGTGGTCCGGCTCGCTCAGCTCGGTCCTGACCGCGCAGGCGGTACTTCGCAGGGCGCACTGTGAACGCCTCCGACAACAGCTCGCCGACTGACTCCGAGCGGTCCCGCCTGTCCGCGAGTCGGTCGTTGCGGTGGATCGAGTCGAGGATCACCGCCTTGTCCGAGCAGGGTTCACCGATGACCAGGGCCTGTTCATCTGGCGCAGCTCCAACGGCTTCCTGCTCGGTTCCCTGTTGTCGGAGACCAGCGCCATGACGCTCGCCGACCCCAAGCCCGGCGACAGCCCCACCGAGCAGCTGGACCCGCTGACCGGGAACGTGCCCGAACAGCAGTACACCGGCTGGCCGCCGGCCTCGCTGCCGGGCGTGTGGCCGGAGGAGTTCGACGCCGGCTTGGAGGAACTGCTCGACCGCATCGAACAATTCTCCGGAGTGTCTCGCGAGTGAGCGCGAGTCGCGTGTGCCTGCCCCGTGTTGCGACCAGCTCACATCGGTGTGCAGACGATGAACGCACCCCTTGGGGACTTGGGGACTTGCTCACTGTCGGGCCCACCATGACATCTCGGCTCTGCCACCCCGACTCAGGGCCACGGCCAGGACGCACCTCGGGAGCTGCTGAGCCGAGCGGCGTGGGCGGTTGCGGAGGAGCTGTGGTGGGCATGTCCGAAGCGACGACTGCAGCACCGACTCCTGAGGATCCCGTGACGAACTCGCCCGACCGTTCATTTCCCTACCCGCTCGGCGTGACTCTGCGCCCCGACGGCCGCGCCAACGTGGCAGTGCACAGTTCGACCGCCGACGCAGTCGACTTCTGCGTGTTCGCAGAGGGGGAGGAGACCCGTACCCGCCTGACCGACCGGACGGCCACGGTGTTCCACGGCCTGGTCGACGGCGTCGAGATCGGAACGACGTACGGCCTGCGGGTGCACGGTGAGTGGAACCCGGCCGCCGGTCTCCGTCACAACCCGCACAAGGTGCTGCTCGACCCGATGGCTACCGCGATCACCGGGGAACCGGAGTCCGGGCAAGCGGTGTTCGCCCACGACATGAACGACCCCGGGACGATGGACACCACCGACGGTGCCGGCAAGACCGCGCTGGGCGTGGTCACCGACCGTGACTTCGACTGGGGCTACGACGACCGTCCGCTCACCCCGCTCGCACAGACCGTTGTCTACGAGACCCACGTCAAGGGTTTCACTGCGACCCATCCCGACGTTCCGGACGACATCCGGGGGACCTACGCGGGCCTCGCCCACCCCGCTGCCATCCGGCACCTCACCGACCTGGGCGTGACCGCCGTCGAGTTGCTGCCCGTGCACCAGTTCGTCCAGGACGATCACCTGGCCGACAAGGGCCTGCGCAACTACTGGGGCTACAACTCCATCGGGTTCCTCGCCCCGCACGGTGGTTACAGCTCGGTGGGTGACGCCGGTGGTCAGGTCGCCGAGTTCAAGGCGATGGTCAAGGCGCTGCACGCGGCGGGGTTGGAGGTCATCCTCGACGTGGTCTACAACCACACCGCCGAAGGCAACGACCTGGGCCCGACCTACTCCTTCAAAGGTCTGGACAACGGCGACTACTACCGCCTCGTCGAGGGCGACGAGGCGCACTACTTCGACACCACGGGCACCGGCAACAGCCTGAACGTCGGCAAGCCTGCCGCGCTGCGGTTGATCATGGACTCGCTGCGGTACTGGGTCAGCGAGATGCACGTCGACGGCTTCCGGTTCGACCTCGCGACGACTCTCACCCGGCAAGGCGGTGACGACCTCAAGCACAGCGCGTTCACGGACCTCATCGCCCAGGATCCTGTGCTCGCCTCGGTGAAGATGATCGCCGAGCCGTGGGACACCGCGGGCTATCAGGTCGGCGGGTTCCCGGCGCGGTGGTCGGAGTGGAACGGCAAGTTCCGCGACGACGTCCGCAGCTTCTGGGGTGGTCAGGACAGCGCCCTGGGCGCCACCTCCCAGCGCATCCTCGGCAGTCCCGACGTCTACGAGGCCGACCGGCGTTCACCGCTGGCCTCCGTCAACTTCATCACCGCTCACGACGGGTTCACACTCGCCGACCTCACCAGCTACAACAGCAAGCACAATGCCGCGAACGGCGAAGACAACAACGACGGTGAGAGCGACAACAAGTCGTTCAACAACGGCGCCGAGGGCCCGACGGACGACGACAACGTCAACCGCAAACGCGCTCGCGCCCGACGCAACCTCCTCGCCACACTCTTGCTGTCGGCCGGAGTGCCGATGTTGCTGGGGGGAGACGAGATGGGCCGCACACAAGGCGGCAACAACAACGCCTACTGCCAGGACAACGAGCTGTCCTGGTTCGACTGGGCCGCGGTCGATCACGATCTGCTCGTGTTCACCCGCACCCTCATCGAGCTACGTGCCGAGCACCCGGCCCTCCGACCCGCCTGGTTCCGCGAGCAGCGCAAGGAGGGCGTGACCGACTGGGTGACCGTGCAACGGTCTGACAACCAGCCGTTCGACGAGGCCGACTGGGACAACTCTGACGCCCGGTCCATCGCGTTCGTCTTCGGGCACCCCGGTGGCGACGCGTTCGCCCTGCTGTTGAACGCCGCCGAGAACGTCGTCGAGTTCACCGTCCCAGAGGCCCCCCACGCTGACTGGGCGCTGGCGCTTTCCAGCGACACCGACCAGAAGGTGGTTGCCCCGGTCACGACACTGCTGGTTGCCGACGGGTCGTTCACCCTGCTGCACTCGAAGCAGGTGTAGGTCGACTGCGGAGTTGCTCGTGGGACGGACAGCCCCGTCTCGGACACGCAACTGCGCAACGGCTGGCACTGCGTCCCGATGCATCCGTGCGGGATCCGCCTTCAGCGCATCACATCCCAGCGGCTGTTGCAGATCCTCCGAGGTGCCCGAGATGGGCAGGCCCGTAGCCGAGGGAGATCGGCGGGCCTGCGACGGGGGTTGACCGTCACGACAGCTGACCGCGGAGTTCGCGGTATCCGGCCGTGAACGCCTCAGCGAAGGTGGGGAACGGACGGACGACTTCGGCGAGTAGGTCAATCGGTATCTGCGCCCGGATCGCCAGTGTGGCCTCGGTGATCCAGGAGTCGGCGTCGGGTCCGACAGCTCCGGCGCCGACGAGCACCCGGCGGGTGCGGTCGGCGACGAGCCGCAGGATCCCGCCGGACGAGTTCTCTGGGCCGAGTGGGCCGTCTCCTTCGGTGCCGGCGCGGCTGACGTCGGCCAGGTCGACCTCGGCGACGACGATGTCAGCGCCGGTGTCTCGGGCCTGCTGTTCGGTCAGACCGGTCGCCGCCAGAGGCGGGTCGGTGTAGACGGCTCGCGGCAGAGCGTCGGCGTGGACGCGAAGAGCGAGTTCGCCACCACCGATGTCGTCGACCACGACGGCTGCCTGGTGGGTGGCGGTGTGGGTGTACGGCGCAACGCCGGTGACGTCACCGACCGCCCAGACGCCGTCGGCGGCCCGGCAGCGGTCGTCGACGACGACCGCCCCGGACTCGTCGAGTTCGACACCGGCCTTCGTGGCATCCAGTGCGTCGGTGGCGGGCTTGCGGCCGGTCACGAGCAGCACCCGGTCGCCGGTGACCCGCCGTCCGTCCTCGAGTTGCAGGACGACGTCGTCACCTTCGCGGAAGGCTTTCTCGGGACGGGCTTCCAGCATGAGGTGGACGCCGTTGTGGCGCAGCACCTGGAGCATGGCGGCACCCAACGCCGGGTCCTCGGCGGACACCGGTCGGTCGGAGGTGTCGATGACGGTGACCTCGGTGCCGAACGCGCTGTAGGCCTGCGCGAGTTCGCACCCGATGGGCCCGCCGCCCACGATCAGCAGCCGGTCGGGCCGCTCGTCGGACGACAGGGCCTGGTCCGAGGTCCAGGTAGGCACGTCGTCGAGTCCGTCGATGTCGGGGATGACGGGAGTCGAGCCGGTGTCGAGGACGATGCGATCCGCGGTCAGCCGACGCCCGTCGATCTCGACTTGACCCGGCCCGGTGATCCGTCCGAACCCTCGGATGACGTCGATGCCATCGTCGTTGACCTGCTGGGCCTCGTTGCTGTCGTCACGGTTGTTGGCGGCGGAGTCTCGCCGCCTGACGGCGGCGGTCCAGGCCCGGTCGTCGGGTCCGGTGGGTAGCGGGTCCGGTGCGGCACCGTGGCGATCGGCCTCGTGGGCCTCGCGCCGGGCGCGGGCCGAACGCAGCAGGCTCTTGCTCGGGATGCAGGCGACGAACGCACACTCGCCACCGACGAAGCCGGCCGACACGATCGCCACCCGCATCCCCCGGTCTCGGGCCCCGGTCGCCACGGCGATCCCGCCACTACCGGCACCGACCACCACGACGTCGTACTCCGTTCCGGTGCGGTCATGCGGGGAGGGGGCGACACTCTGTTCGGTCACGGAGAAACCCTGCCCGGGACGCGACCGGTCCTCCCGCCTCGTTGATGCCGGACCTGACCCGCCTGGCCCGTGCCGGACCAACGTTCGCCAGCGCGATCGGCGCGAATTCGTGACCTTCGGAATCAAGCGGACATCCCGGTCATCACCCAGGACGGACTGGAGGCGCCATCGGCTGTCCCCCGGCAGCCGGTGGCGCCGAACCGCGTGGGTAGATCGACCCACGTCAAGCCCCACGCGTCTCGACCAGACTGCCAGGGTCGGCTCGCTCGGGGGACGAGCCGACGGTTCGGGCCGACGACTGACGAGGTGCGGGCCGGATCGCCTCGCCCGTCGTCACTCGACGGCGGGCGGGGTGCGGCCGACCACGTGGCACCCTGACGGGGACGTGGACGTTCCCTGCGCCGGCCTCGGTGTCATGTCTGTCGACCCTCTCCCAGCGCGCGACGCGGAGCCGTTGCGGTCGACCGCGTCGTGAGACTCGAGTTCACGCTCCGGACACCGCGTTGGTGCAGTGCGACCGACTGTGAGCGACGACGCGCGACCGGACCGACGACCCATGAGCCCGAACGCGTCGAACGTGCCGGACGTGTCGCTCCCCTTGCGACTCCGCATTGTTCGGCTGTGACGCCTCGGCCGTCGTCGACGACGAGCCGTTCACAGGAAGGTCGTGTCGAGGCCCACGATCTGGAGCAGCCGCTCCGTTCGGTGGCCTGCGTTCACGAGCTTCGTGTCGGCGCCGTGGGCGAACGCGGCGCGTCGCAGTTCGACCAAGGCGCCGAGTCCGGTCGAGTCGATGAACTCGACCCGCGACATGTCGACCTCAACGCGGTGGAGAGGCCAAGCCGGGAGTTGCGACACGACGTCGGTCAGGAACTTCTCTGCGGTCGCCAAGTCCAAGTCGCCGACGGCGTCGACGCGCAGCACCCCGGGAGCCTCGGCCTTGCCCAGGGGGTCTGCGCCACGGATCGTCACGACACCACTGAACACGTTCAAACGTCACAGCGCCAGGTGTCGGTGACAACAGGTCTCAGAGATGGACGACCGCGACATCCAGCACCGGATCAGCATCTGAGGGTTGCGTGGGTGCTCATGGTGGGGACTGCACCCATGTGTCGAGTCCCGAGCACCTCACCTCCACAACGGCCGATCTCGTGTTGTCCGAGGAGGACGACGGCTCGCTGACGGTCTCACTCCCGGCTGATCCTTCGGCCGTGACCACCGCCCGCCGACTCGTCGTGTCCCGGTGGGGACATCTGTCGGTCGACACGATGGGCGACGTCGAGCTCATCGTGTCCGAGCTGGTGTCGAACGCGGTGCGTCACGGACGACCGGAGATCGAGTTGCGGCTGCGAGCTCGGCCGTTCGCCGTCGACGTGGGTGTGCTCGACCACGACACGTCCGTGCCTCCCTCAGATCTGAGCTTGCCTCACGACACGCAACGAACGGGTCGGGGGTTGTTCATGGTCGATGCATTGAGCCAGGCGTGGGGTGTCGAGTCACTCCCGGGCGGAGGCGGCAAGACGGTGTGGGCGTCGGTCGCCACCGGGTCGTGAAGCGCCAGCCCGCCCGGACGGACGTTCTGTGACGGGTGGGGGACCGTCGGAGCCGGCCGACCGGATCGACCTCACGGTGTGGCGGGCAGCCGCGGAGGCGTCCGACGTGCCGATGTGTCTGTCCGACCCCTCGGCGCCGGACGAACCGTTGATCTGGGTGAACCGCGCCTTCACGCGGGTCACCGGGTACAGCTCGGACCAGGCCATCGGACGGAACTGTCGCTTCCTGCAGGGCCCGGACACCGACCGCTCCACCATCGCCAGGATCCGCGACGGACTCGAACGGGACGGTTCGGTCACCGAGACGGTGCTCAACTACCGACGTGACGGTCAGCCGTTCTGGAACCAGCTGTCACTGACGCCGTTGCGCGGACCGTCGGGGGCGGTGTCGCACTACGTCGGTGTGCAGGACGACGTCACCGCGCGGGTCCGGGCCGTGGAGTCCCGCGACGACGCGGTGGCGAGCGAACGCCTGGCCGTCGACGAACTCGCGGCGGCGTCGGCGCGTGAACACGAAGCGGCCCTGGCGCTGCAGACGGGGTTGCTCCCGCGTCTGCAGCCCGTGGCCGGACTCGACATCGCCGCCCGGTACGTGCCCTCGACGGCCGGGGTGTCGGTCGGGGGCGACTGGTACGACGTCATCGAGCTCCCGGACGGACGAGTGGCCCTGGCGGTGGGAGACGTCATGGGCCACGACCTCAAGGCGGCGGCGGCGATGGGGCAGCTGCGGTCCATGACCCGTGCCCTGGCGTGGACCGACCCTGAACCGTCGCACGTCGTCGGGCGGCTGGACGAGTTGTCGCGAGCTGTTCTCGACGTGGCGTTCGCGACCCTGTTCTACGGGATCCTGGACCGTGATCGGGGTTCCGGCGCCGACGCGACCATGACCTGGACCCGCGCCGGACATCCCCCCGCCTTGTTGCGGGACGCGGCAGGACGGGTGCATCAGCTCGACGGGGTGGTGAACCCACCGGTGGGTGTCATCGCCGGGCGTCCGGTCGCCCAGACCTCGACGGCGGTGCCATGCGGTTCGGCGCTGGTGATGTTCACCGACGGCCTCGTCGAGACCCGGCAGCAGAGCGTGCAGGAGGGACTGGACCGGTTGGGTGAGGTCGTGGCCGGTGCCGTGGGTGCGGAGGGGGCGGCGGCGCTGCGTGACGTCGTGGTCGCGGCGATGGTCCCCGAGGCCCCCGCGGACGACACCTGTCTGCTGGTCGTGGCACCGCGACCCTGACCGCGGACCGGTTCGGTCACCCTCCGCGACCTGCACCCAGGTGGCTGGGCTTGACGTCGTCTTCATGAACGCAAGAGCTCGGATGTCTTCGTGTCATGGTTCGACCGTGGCCGTATCCGAGACGGGCAGGAGATGTTGGACCGGGCACCATCCCCTGACTCCACCGAGGAGCCCACCCGTGCCTCTGCCCTCCCCGTCCTCCCGTCGTCGCCGTGCGGTCGGCGTGTGCGTCGTCGCCGGTGCCCTCGTCGCACCGGGACTCGCCGCGGCGAACGCCGACGCGGCCGCCGCGTGGACCGACACCGCGACCCGGGCTCTGCCGTTGCAGGCTGCAACGCTGCTGGGCGCGGCCGATCCTGCGACGCCGCTGCGCATCACCGTCGGCCTGACCCCGCACAACCGTGCGGGCCTCGACGCTCTCATCGCGCAGCAGTCGACGCCGTCGTCGCCGGCGTTCGAGCACTTCCTCACCCCGACGCAGTTCGCGTCGGCTTTCGGCGCGACTGCGGCGCAGGCGCAGACAGTCGCCACGTACCTGTCCTCGGCCGGGATGAGCGGCGTGACGGTCTCGGCCAACCGGTTGCAGGTGACAGCGAGCGCCACGGTCGCGCAGGCGTCGTCGGCGTTCCACACCGCGATCGCCCGGTTCTCCCAGGCCGGTTCGGAGGTCCTGGCCAACACCAGCACCGCTCAGGTCCCCGCGAGCCTGGCCGGGACGGTCTCCGCCGTGCTGGGTCTGACGACCCTGGGCGCGCACCCGACCGCGGCCCCCACCCTGCCCAAGACGACCGGCTACTTCCCGAAGGAGTACACGACCGTCTACAACGCCTCGGCCACGAAGGCCGGCGACGGGGTGAGCCTCGCCGTCATCGCCGAGGGCGACCTCACCTCGACGGTCAAGGACCTGCGCACGGCCGAGACGGCACAGAAGCTGCGGCAGGTCCCTGTCACCATCGTCAAGACCGGACCGTCGAGCACCGACACCGCGGGCGCCGACGAGTGGGACCTCGACTCTCAGACCTCGACCGGCGTCGCCCCCAACGTCAAGCGGCTCTACTTCTACGACGCCACCTCGCTGACCGACTCCGACCTCGCCCGCGCGATCAACGGCTTCGTCAGCCAGGACGTCGCCAGCAGCGGTTCGGCGAGCCTCGGCGAGTGCGATCTGCTCCCGTACCTCGACGGCTCGATGCTCGTCGACGACATCGCCCTGGCCGAGGCGGCCGTGCAGGGGCAGACGTTCTTCGCGTCCTCCGGGGACACCGGCAGCGCCTGCGCGGTCGCCCCGACCAACGGCGTGCCCGGGGCCGGCCTGCCCGACACCGAGTACCCGGCGTCGTCGCCGTACACGACCGCGGTCGGCGGGACGACACTGCTCACCGACGCGAGCGACAACTACACCGATGAGATCGCCTGGAACGCCGGCGGCGGCGGGGCGAGCCCGGTCGAGACCGGCGGCGCCTGGCAGACCGGCGTCGTTCCGACGGCCGCGGCCGGCCTGCGGGGCGTCCCCGATGTCGCGTTCGACGCGGACCCGACGACCGGCGCCCAGATCTACGTCGGCGGCACCCCGGAGACCATCGGCGGTACCAGCCTGAGCTCGCCGCTGGCCATGGGCCTGTGGACCCGTCTGCAGGCGAGCCACGGCAACAAGCTGGGCTTTGCGCCGCCGAAGCTGTACGCGCTCTACACCGCGGCCCAGCACGGCGCGACCGTTCCGGTCGCCACGCCCGGTTTCCACGACGTCCTCGCCGGCGTCAACGGCGTCTACACCGCCACGCCCGGCTGGGACTACACCACCGGTCTCGGCAGCTGGAACCTGAACGTGTTGACGACCAAGCTGACCTGATCTGGCACGACCCGCGCCCCGCCGGACCGTGGCCCGGCGGGGCGTCGCCGGGTCCTGCGCTCGACAACGTGGACGCGAGCCGGTGACGGCCATGAACCGCGTGGGTCGGGAACGGCGCAGTCGCGGAGCGGTGGGCGTTGACCCCCTCTGCCGTCCCGGCCACGTCGACCCTCACGATCGTCGGCAGCGGTCATGGCTCGGTTGGCGTCGCGGCCGCGGTGAAGGGGCTCATCCAGAACAGCCTCGGATCGCTGTCGTACGGCAAGATCCTCCGTTGGGACATCGTCCTCGCGAAGTACGACAGCGAGAAGCCGCTCATGCGGCAGGCGATCCGCAACGCACCGAGCGTCAAGCAGCAGGCTCAGCAGGCCAAGCAGGAAGGGCAGCAGCGCATCAACCGGATGTCGTGACGGCTGTTCGTCAACGCGGCCGGCCCCCATTCAGAGCGCTGCGAGAGTCTTCCGAACAGCTGCCTGCAGCCCGGGCCGACATGCCGTCCTTACGCACCCCACCTCTGCCGCCGCAACTCCACAACGGCGCCGACCGTCTCGCCCGAGATGAACTCAAACTGCGTGACCCAACGCCGCCTCTGAGCGGAAAGGCGCTTGAAGCGACTTGGTGCGGCTACGTAGTCGAATCAGTCGGCGGTGTCGCAACTCCGTCTGAGGACCAGAGCACGCGGGTGGCGACGGCGCTTGCGCCGAGATCGCACGGGGTGTCCGCGGAACGGGGCTCGGCCTGCTCGACCTTCGAGGACGTAGGCCAACCCCGGTTGTCATGGTCAGGCTCACCACGAAACCACCTCACCGCGCGACGGCGATCGGGTCGCCGACTGCGATCCCTCAGGTTGCTCCGAGGCCGGTTGCACAGGCTGTTGCGTCTCCGGGAGCCCGCGGCCATCGCGGTTCAGGTGCTGCCCGGCACGTGGATCACGTCGGTCAGACCTCGGGACCAGAACGGGTGGGCTCGCCGGTCGCGGTCCCCCGACGGCGACCGGCCGAGCCTCTTCCCCGTGCGCTGGAACGTCGATCCCCCGAACAACGCCAGCGAGCAGGTGATACCCGGGGTAACAGGGAGCTAACAGTGTGTGGCCGACATCGCTTCCCCGCTCGCGCAACCTCGACCTGCCGTTGATGATCACGTCAACGGTGCCGTCGACCGAACCCCCGCGGACGACGGCACCGTCCGACACGGCGCGACCTCGATGTTCTGGTTGTTCGTGGCCGTGACGTCACCAACGTCGGCCGCGCCGGTTTCGGGGGGACGGACGCTACCGCTCAGGGGACGCCGGTCCGGCTCGAGCGCCGACGGCCTTCCCCATCCGCCACCCCGCCTGGAGCAGGCCCCGGACTGCCGAGGCGGGGTGAGCGACGCCAGCAGCTCACTCCGCCCGTGCCTGACCGAGCTCACGTGCACAGCAGGCGAACCAACCCGTCCCACCCTCAGCCGCGACGACGGCCGTCGCCTGGACCGCCTCGGCGGAGTCGTCCGTCAAGTCACCCGCCGCGCTGACGTCGACACTCAAGTCGGACCTCCCACCCGCGGCGCAGGCCTCCACCGTCTACGCGGTCGACGCCCGCGTCCGCTTCGCGGTGACCGAGATGCCCCAGCAACGCCGGCCTCAGCACCTCAATGCGGTACGAGGGCGGACATCGACCTTGACCAGCGGGTTCTAGAGCGCGTCGACGACCAGCCGTTGCACCAGTGCGCGTCGGCTGTTGACGCCGAGTTTCGCGAAGACGGACTTGAGGTGGTCCTGGACGGTGTGAGGGGACAGGTGCAGCGACGCGGCGATGGCCGAGGTCGATGCGCCCCGCAGCACCAGGCCGGTGACTTCTTGCTCACGCGGGCTCAGACCGTGGGCGCTGAGCGCGAGGTCGCTGACATCCGCGGCCGACGCGCTGTCGAGGGTGACGACAACATCGGGGACCGTGGCCCCGCCCGGTTCGGCTGCGAAACTGGTTGCGCGGATGGTGACCCAGCTGCCGTCCGTTCCGACGGCACGGTTGACCGCGAGTTGGTCCTCGGCGCGTGCCGCGGCGACGCTGACGAGCACGGTCGCGGGCAGGGAACCGCTGTCCCAGCCGCCGAGCTGGGCGACGCGTTGTTCCGCTGCGGGGGTCAGGTTGACCACCCGGTCATCGGCGCCGACGACGACGACCGCCGGACCCGGACAGGCCTTGGCCGGCGGCGACTGCGCGTGGAACAGTGCGGCTTGGATGAGCTCGGCGACTTGGCTGTGCACCGACACCGCGACCGCCGTGTCCGCATCGGTGAAGGGCGGGTCGCCCGCCTCGCGGTACATCGCTATACCGCCCCAGAGCAGACCCCGTGACCGGAACGCAACCCGGAGTTCGTCGCTGAACCCGAAGCGGGGTCGCAGGAAGTCTCGCATGCGTCGGCAGCGGTCGGGTTCGCCACCGGTGTCGACCGACAGCGCGCCCACCGGCTCGGGTCGAGCGCTGATCTCCGAGAAGAGGTTGAGGTCCGGGCCGCCGTACTCCGCGGCGGCGAACTCCTCGTCGCCGATCTCGAGTGGCCGAGTCTTGGTGGCCGAGCTGATGAGGCCGGTGGCGGGATCCATCGTCGCGAAGCACGCGAAGCCGTGACGCACACGGGCGCGGTAGGCGTCACAGACCGCGTTCGCGACCGAGGGTAGATCGTTGCACCCGCGAGATCGCGACTGCACCACGTCGGACAGGGATGTCGGCATGGCGCCAGTCTCATGGACGGTGGTTCTCACCGGAAGCCCACATTTCTGGGATGTCGTCCAACGCAGCGGGGCATCAGGCTGTCCGGCATGGAGATCCTCGCTTCACCCCACGCCCATTCCAGCCGTTGTTGGTGGCACCCGGTCGAGGCCCGCTGGGTGTGTTCACGCGCCGCCGAGGCCCAGCCGGAACCACCCCTGGTCGACACCCGCGACATGCTCGTCGTCCACACCGCCCTGCTGCGCGAGTTCCGACTCGCCGCGCCGGCCGTCGAAAGGGTTGCGGCCGGTGACCGGGCCGCGGCCAGCATCGTCGACACCCACCTCGGGTTTGTCTGCGACATGCTCCACCACCACCACGAGGGCGAGGACGAGCTGCTGTGGCCGTTGCTGCGTGACCGGCTGCCGGAGTCGGCGCTCGCCGCGCTCGATCGGATCGACGATCAGCACACCGGTATCGACACCGCGCTCGCCGCCGTCGGGCTCGCCCGCACGGCCTGGACCGACCACCCCGACGAAGAGCATCGGACGGCGCTCGCGAGTCAGCTGCGGCATCTGCACGATCTGCTCCGTCAGCACCTCGACACCGAGGAAAGGGTGGCGCTGCCGCTGGCTGCGTCCGTCGTCACGGACGCTGAGTGGAACACGATCGGCAAACGAGCGGCCGCAGCGATGGCCAAGCCGGATCTGCTGCTCGCCATGGGGATGTTCGCTTACGAAGGTGACCCCGTGGTGGTCCGGCAGATGCTCGCGGCAGCTCCGGCGGTGGTGCGCTTCGTGGTTCCCCGCGTCGGTCCACGGCTCTACGCCCGCCGGGCCCGCGCCGTGCACGGTACGGTCCGGCCGTGACCGCGCCGAGCCCCGCAGAGAACCTCTGCTGGTGGGACGAACGGGCCGGGCTGCACGGGCACGACGACGTGTACGACACCGACGCCGTCGTGGCCGGCGCATCGACGCTGTACAGGGTCGACCACGACGTCGTCGGCGACGTGGCCGGACTCGATGTGCTGCACCTGCAGTGCCACATCGGCTTGGACACCGTGTCCTGGGTACGAGCGGGCGCGCGCTCGGCGGTCGGGGTCGACTTCTCACCGGTCGCAGTCGCCAAGGCGGCCGCTGTCGCTGCCGCGGCCGGCGTGACGGACCGGGTGAGGTTCCTCGAGGCCGATGTGTTGGACCTCCCCGCGGAGCTGCACGGCGGCTTCGACGTCTGCTACGCCAGCCGAGGGGTGTTCACCTGGGTCTCGGACCTGACGAAGTGGATGCAGCAGGCCGCCGCGACGCTGCGACCGGGCGGCGTCCTCGCCGTCACCGATCTGCACCCGCTGTACCTGATGTGCGGCGGGGTCGATCCGCTGCTGCTCGACTTCCCCTACGCCGACTCCGGCCCGATCCGCCAGAACGACCAGACCGGCAGCTACGTTCCAGGCGCCGACGACACCGTCAACAACGCCACCGTCGAATACGCCCACTCTCTCGGCGAGCTGGTCACCGCCGCCGTCGCCGCCGGACTCGTGGTCGAGCGACTCGACGAACACCTCGCCGTCGAGACCGACGCCCACCGCGACCTCGCGACCCGAGGCGCCGACGGCTTGCTGCGGTGGCAGGTGACCGGTCAGGACCTCCCGGTGATGTTCAGCATGCGGTCGCGACAGCCCTGACCGGCGCCCAGCCAGCGGCTCGAGAACGACTCGGAGACCGCACCATCTCGGAGGTGCGGAGTCCGTGAGCGGAACAACGCGGCACGGCCTGCTGTCCGCGCGGGACTGCGTACGAGCTCTCGGTCTACAGAGCCGACTGGGATGTCCCGATGTGGTCGTCTGGGACCAGAGGGTCACGGCATGAGATGTTCGGCCGGTCCCCGCCGAGGCCGGGCGGTGCTTAGGGTGTCGCCATGGTCGGAGCCGTCGAGGTCTCGGTGCTCGGCCCGGTGTCGGTCACGATCGACGATCGACGCGTGGCGCTCGGCACGCCCCGCCAGCGACAGGTGGTGACCGCCTTGGCGTTGCGCCGGGGTGCGCCCGTCGCGCTGGACACCCTCGCCGACCTGCTGTGGGACGGCCGTCCACCGGCGAGCTACGAGAACACGTTGCAGGCCCACATCTCTCGGCTGCGCCGGGCGTTCGAACCCGACAGAACGCGGCGGACAGGGCCGGGCCCGCTGCGTTTCGGCCCGGGCGGTTACGCCCTGCACAACGCCGTGCTCGACGTCGTCCGGTTCGAGGCGGGGATCGAGTCCGTCCAATCCGGTCTCGGTGCGGACCGTGACGTGACGGGGTTGTTGCCCCGACTCACGTCGGAGCGGGCCGATGACCTGCTCGCCCGCCTCACGTCGGCGTTGGCGCTGTGGCGCGGCACGCCCTTCGAGGAGTTGGCTGACGCGTCCGAGGCCGCTGCGGCCCGGGCACGACTCGACGAGTTGCGTGTGCTGGCGTTGGAGACCCGCGCGGTCCTGGAGATCGGGCTTGGCCGGGAAGCGACCGCCGCAGCCGACCTGGAAGGGCTCACGGCCGCGCATCCGTTGCGTGAGCGGTTCTGGGCGCTGCGGGTGTTGGCGCTCGTACGCTCCGGACGGCAGGCCGATGCGCTCTCCAGTCTCGCTGCCGCACGCACCGTGCTCGCGGACGAACTCGGCGTCGACCCGGGACGAGAGCTCGTCGACCTCCATCGTCGGGTGCTGGAGCAGGACCCGACACTCGGCGCCCGGTCTCGACGACGTTCAGCGCGGCCGCTGACCGAACCACCCCTGGTCGGCCGGGAACAGGAGATGCGTCGACTCATCGCGCTCCACGACGAGACGGTGACGGAACTCGGCGGTCCCCGCTTCGCCGTGATCACCGGCGAACCGGGCGTCGGCAAGAGCCGCTTGACTCGCGAGTTCATGTCGCACGCTGCAGCGCGAGGAACAGCTGTGCTCGACACGCGCTGCCCGCAAGACGAGGGTGTGCCGGCACTGTGGCCGTGGTCGCGCCTGCTCGCCGCTGCAGGCGTTGCACTCTCGACTTCCAGAAGGGACGACACCGGCGGGCAGTTCCGTGCGTGGGGTGACAGCATCGACGCCTTCGTCGACGCTGCCAGGGAGGGTCCGACGCTGGCGATCGTCGACGACGTGCACTGGGCGGACCCGTCCACCCTGCGGATGCTGACGATGTTGGCGGCGTCCGAGCGTCAGGGACATCTGCTCGTCGTCCTCACCTGGCGCTCCGAGGCCACGGCGCGGCTGCTGGACTTCGCGGCAACACTCGGCCGTCACCATGCTCTCCGCCTCGAGCTCGGCGGCATCGCTGTGTCCGCTGTGGCGGCGCTGGTCGCGGCCAACGGCGCGACGCTGACGGACGTGGAAGTGACGGAGTGGGCCGACCGCACGGGCGGCAACCCGTTCTTCCTCACCGAGTTCGCCCGCCTGCGGCGTGATGGCGCGACCAGCGACGCTGTTCCGCCCGGTATCCGTGAGGTGCTCGCGCAGAGGCTGTCCACGCTCGCTCCTCAGGCCGGTCAGATCGTGAGGGTGGCGGCGGTACTGGGACGCGAGTTCGACGTCACCACCGTCGCCGCCGTCGTCGGGTGTGGCGACGACGCGGCTCTGGATGCGCTCGAAGCCGCACAGGCCGCCGAGTTGGTGCACGAGACCGGTGTCGACCGGTTCCGCTTCGTGCACGACCTGCTGCGAGACACTGCCCGTGCCGGGGTGACGGCGACGCGCAGCACCCGTCTGCACGCTGCGGCGGCCGAGGCGTTGTGCCGACGCGGCCGGCCGGGAGTCGAGAGCGAGATCGCACGGCACTGGCTGTCGGCCGGACCGTCGCACGCCGCCGACGCCTGGCGATCGGCCCGTGTGGCCGCCGCGGCGGCACGTCGTGTCCACGCCTACGACGAGTGCACCTTGCTCCTGCGTGACGCACTCGAGGTCGTCGTCGGCGATCGGCTCGCCCTCGATGAGGACCGCTGCGATCTGCTGCTGGAACTGGCGGACGCCACGCGCCTCGCCGGGCGCTGGTCCGACATGCGCCCGGTCGTCCACGAGGCACTGGAACTCGCGCAGGCGCTGGGCGATCTCGAACGCACCTTCGCCGCCGCGACCCTCCCGACAGACGGTGCGTTGTGGCTCGCCAGCCCGTACGGCCGGGTCGACGACGTCGTGGTGGCGGCGCTGCGACGGCTGCTGGCCGACCTCCCCCACGGCGACGATCCTCTGCGGTGCAGGGTCATGCTGAGCCTGTCCAGCGAGATCTACTACGCCGCGTCGCACGCGGAGCTCGACGCTCTGGTCGACGAGGCGATCGCCATGGCGGATCGGCTCGGCGACGAACGGCTGCTTCTCGCCGCGTGCCTCGCGGGATCGCGGTCGTTGTGGCGGCCGTCCAGGTCAGCGGAGCAGCACCAGCTCGCCGAGCGTGCCGTCGGTCTCTCTCGCCGGCTCGACGATCAGCAGGCGCTCGCCGACGCGTTGACGGCCCGTGCCTCGGCCTCGAGCGACCTCGGCTGGACGGAACGGCTCGCCGATGACCTCGACGAGGCCCGGTCAGCCGCTCGAGCTCAGCGGTTGTTGTTCGACACCGTCGTCGTCGACAGTGTCGAACTGGGCTGGCGGACGATGCGCGGTACGGCGGTGGAGACCGACCTCGCCGCACTCGCGCGGACCGCGGACCTGCTCGACCTGCACCAGTCGGCCGATGCGGTGGGTGCCGTCGCTGTCATGCACCTGCTGTGGAGCGGGCAGTACGAAGGGCTCGTCGCGACGTTGCTGGCAGGCCAGAGCGACGACGGTCTGCCGGTGCAGTCGTTCATCGCGGCGTTGCTGGGGCGGACCGGGCGTGTCGACGAGGCGGTGGCATACGTGGGCGCGCGCGACCTCCGCCTCGATGTCGAGGACTGGCTCTCGTCCGCTGTGTGGTCGATGGCCGCGGAGGCCGCGATGCACACAGGTGACCGGGCGCTCGCCGCCGCGATGTACGAGCGGCTCGCTCCGCTGGCCGGCCGCCCGGCCACAGCGGGGTCGGCGATCATCGTCGGTCCGGTCGACGCCTTCCTCGCCATGGCGGCCCACACCGTCGGCGAGTCCGCGACGGCGGTGCGTCATGCCGACGATGCCGGGGCCGTCGCGACGGCGTGGGCTGCCCAGCCGGTGTTGCAGTGGGTCCAGCGGGTCCGAGACCGCGTGCAGTCGGGTGTTCAGGCATAGGCGAACGCGGCCCGTTCACGACGCTCGAAACGCCGCCGGGTGAGCCGGTGGATGACCCGCATCGGCGGCGCGGCGTCGTGGAGCAGACGGCCCAACGTCAGGTCGTCGACGCCGTCGACCGCCCACGGCACCATCTCGACGAGCGCGCTCAGAGGGCTGCCCTTCGAGAACTGCTTCTCCATGACCTCCCAGTCCCGCTGGGTGGTGACCCGCTGCAGCAGCGTCATCGCGTCGGACTCCTCGTGCGCCAGATGACGATCGAGCAGCTCCCGGACGCCTGCCAGCCTCACCACGAGCGCCGCCCGCACATCGGCCCGGTCGCTGCCGGGTTGCGTGAGGCGACCGAAGGCCTCGGTGATCGCCGCGAGCGCTGGGTCGATGGCCTCGTGTTCGTGCTCCATCGCGTCGAGCATCGCGACGTCGCCGAGCGTCGCCTTTCCTCGGAGCCAGGGCCACAGGACGCGGTCCTCCGCCTCGTGGTGGTGGTGGAGCTGCCGGGAGAACACATCCCATCGGGCCGCCAGCCGTCGCCACGTCTCGTCGTCCTCGAGCGGTGTGGTCGCCCCGGCGGCCGCGAACTTGGCCATGTCACGCCGGAAGGCGAAGTGGAACAGGTACATCGTGGTCAGGTCGACCGGACCCGCCGGTGAGGCGTGCTGGCCGGGAAACATGATCTGGTGCTTGGTCGTCGTCATGAGAGGACCATGCGGCGCGTGACTGGTAGTTCGCTTGCGGCCTGCTTGCAGGCGGACGGGTGAGAAATGCCGGCGTGCGCCACGGGTGAGCGCGCCCCGCTGCCACCGCGGTGGCCGCAAGCCGTTTCGAGCCGTGCCGTCAGGGAAGGCGCGGGGTGTGGAGCGGCATTCGTCGGGTGGTCGGTGCAGCGCGGCCGGCACCAGTTGGCGCGGCCGAGTCCGGCGACCAGGGCGGGGTCGAGCGCTCCGCGCACGATGGTGGCGTCGACGACCGTCTCGAGCTCAAGACCGGTGGCGAGGATCTCGACATCGGTGGCGGGAACCCCCGCCGGAGACTGCGCGACCTCAGGCAGCGCACAGCGCACCGAGCCGACTCGTCGCCGCCTCCGCTCTCGGGGGATGGGCGTCTGGCTTCGAACTCCGACGCCCGTTCGACGGCAGCGTCTGCGATGACGCCCCAGCCGCGCCGACGCCTCGCTGTGGGCGCCGGTCGAGGGCGTCACTGTCCGCGCAGGTCAACGGTTCTGATCTCGGCCGGCCCCGATCACGCGGGCATGGTGCTCAGTGCACCGCCGTCTGCGACCAGGATCGATCCGTTGACGTACGAACTGGCGGGTGAGGCGAGGAACCCCACGATCTGCGCGATCTCCTCCGGTTCGCCGACCCGTCCTCGCAGGTTGCCGCGGCCGAGCATCTCGACGTGTTCGCCGAGCATCGCCACGGTCCCGGCCGTCCGTACGGGGCCCGGGGAGACTGCGTTCACGCGAACGCCGTGGGGTGCGAACTTGGTTGCCCACGATCGGGTCAGCAGTTCCAGAGCCGCCTTGGACCCGCCGTACGCGGCGCCGATCGGGGCCGGTGAGGTCGCGGCCGTGGAACTGATCGAGATGATCGACCCGTATCCGCGTTCCGCCATGCGGGGCGCGATCGCTGCGACCAGCAGGAACGGTGCGCGCGTGTTGATCGCGAACTGCCGGTCGAAGCTCGCGACGTCGGTGTCCGGTCGGCGGTGTGCCCGATCTCGGCCCGCTCGACAGTTTGGACGCCCTGCAGGCGTTGGCTGACGCCGCCGTCGCACGCGGAGAAGTGAACGGTGGACGAGGTGGCTGCACCCTGAACACCCTCGCCGGCCAACTCGCCACCGGCGACGCGGCCGCCCGCGAGGACCTCACCGCGGGGTTCCTGCGTTGGAAAGGCGTCCTGCTCGCGGGTCTGAGCCGAATGCGGGCACGAGGCGAACTACGCCCGGACGCCGACCTCGACGACCTCGCCCAAGCGCTGCTCGCGGGCCTGCAGGGAGGTGTCAACCTCAGTCAGACCCTGGGTGACGTCACGCCGTTCCGCGTGTCGATGACCGCGGCGCTGGCCTACGTCCGCTCGTTCTCCCCATCCGCTTGAGTCACGACGATCGCAAGGCAGCACGTCCTGCGGCGCGTGGTTCAGCATCAGACGGACCTTGTCGCGACAGGTGAATGGTCTGGCAGATCGCCCGCCTGAGGCTCGTCGTGGTCGGACACCGCCCTCGCGTGAACGTGCACGTACGCCCCGATCCGTGCGCCGCCGTCAGACAGCCGGTGGCGCTCAGGTGGGTCGATCTGCTCAACGAGCAGCCGTGCATGGGTCGGAGCGGACAGCTCACTGATGCCGGTCGATCAGGACGTGGCCGTGCTTGAGGCGGTCGCCGGAGTGGTGTCTTCGGTCTCTCGCCGCGTCTGGTGTGGCATCCAGTTGTGGCGGTGATCGCGGCGCGCGGTGCGCGACACCGCGACGAGTCCGATGAAACTGGCGGCGAGCAGAACCACGGCGGCCAGGGTGGTGGCGGGACTGGGGTGGACGATCGACTCGCCCCGGAGCGCCTGCCAGAGGGTGATGGCAACGATGCCGGCGTAGACGCCTGCGGCGACGAACACGAGGCAGACGCGGGAACGGGCGGTGAGTCTCGCGGCGGCGGGTAGCAGGGTGAGGGCCAGGGCGAACAGCGGAAGGGCCTGCAGGGCGTGCATGCCGATGAAGTGGGCGATGCGCAGGTCGCCGCCGGTGGTGCTCCAGCCCAGGAAGGGCAGACCGGGTCCGCCGTCGGGGGTGCCGACGCTGTGGGCGCCGACGATCTTGCTGCTGCTCCGGAGCTGGGCGGCGCGAGGAACGACCATCAGAAAACCGACGGCCATGCCGGCCAGGCTGAGGCCCAGGCCGAGGCGGACCGCCCAGGTGACGGCGCGGTCGGCCAGGGGAGTCATGACGACGGCGACCGCGACGACGACCGTGCAGGTGAAGATGACCACGACCGTGGCGCCCATGACGGCGTACACCGCGGCGTTGAACGGGGTGGTCTCGTTGAAGTGGCTCCGTTGGCCTCGGATGACCTGCCCGACGATCGCGGTCATCTCCACCGCCGAGGCCACGGCCAGCACCGTGCCCGTGCGTCGAGCGAGCTTCTGCAGGCGGGGTCGGCGCAGCAGCGAGATCATCCAGGCCAGGGTGACGGCGTAGACGGCGAAGGAGATGGAGAACTTCAGGGGTTTCGCCCAGATCGGCGCACCGACGAGGACGCGGGGGTCGGCGGCGTACCCGACGGCCGACACCGCACCCACCACGACCATGGCCACGGCGAACCACGCCAACGGCGCGTGGCCGGCTCGGATGGTGCGCCACGCGCTCACCGCTGTCCCTGGGGTCACGGTCGTCGCTCTCCTGGGTTCATGCGTCGAGTCACGCGGCCCGACGCCTTACGGGTGTTTACGTACGTCAGTGTGTACACACCCGTAAGGTTTCAAACATGAGCACCGCGATGAACACCTCGAGGGGTCCTCGCGCGCGGAACCGGCGCGGGGAAGGCGCCCAGTTGCGCGACGACATCGTCTCGGCAGCCGGCACGATCCTGGAACGAACCGGCCGCGACGACGCCATCACCTTGCGGGCGATCGCCCGCACCATCGGCATCACCGCGCCGTCGATCTACCTGCACTTCGACGACCGCGAGCAGATCCTCCGCGCCCTCATCGTGAGCACGTTCGACCGTCTCACCGACGCGCTCCGACCAGCCACCGTCGACCCCGACCCCGTCGTTCGGCTCCACGCCATCGGCCACGCCTATCTCGCGTTCGCAACGGAGCACGCCTCCCTGTACCGGGTGCTGTTCGAACGTCACCACGACGCAGCCGGTGTCCTACGCCCCGAGGCCCCCAACGACGTCACGACCATGGTCGGCGCCGAAGCGTTCGGCATCCTGCTCCACGCCGTCGATGACTGCAGAGAATCCGGCAAGTCGACGGCAGTGTCAGCCGAAGCCGCGGCCACCGCCTGGTGGGTCGGACTGCACGGCCTGGCCACCCTCCGGGCGAGCATGCCGTACTTCCCTTGGCCGCCGCTGACACCACAACTCGACGACCTCACCGACCGTCTCGCTGACATCGCCCCAGGCCGCGTGCGGCGCAACAGTGTGGCGGCCTCTCGGCGTGAGCGCGCCTAGGGCCCCACCTGCTCGTACGCGTCACAGTAAGAGCGCAAGCAACCCTCGTTCCGCGTGAGGGCGCGAAACAAGTGTTGACTTCGTCCACGTGGCAACAGCTTGCTAGGTCGTGGGGACGTCCTTCCAGCCGGTCAGCCCGACGTCGCCGGTGCCGTCAGCCCCAGGCAGGCGAGCGTGACGTTGAGGAGTTCGGCTGCCAGGTCGGGATGGCGGCGGAGGTGTGGAATCCGCACGCTGTCATCAACGACGGCCTTGGCGGTGCGAACGAGGACGGCCGCCGAATCTTCGATGAGGTCGGGGCGTGCCACCCGCAGCCACCTCTCCCACTCCGCGCTCTGATCGGCGTTCGCGCGATCGAACCGCTCGCGGGCAGCGTCAGGGAGGTGCGGTCGCTCGGTGAGCGACACCGCGAGCAGGTCGGTCGCATCGAGGGCGACCCGGATGTACCCGCGGAGCAACTCAGCCAGAATGTTCTCGTCGGGGTCGGGTGACCGCATGGCGCGCAGTGCTTCCAGCGCGATCCACTCGGTGAATCGGTTGACCGCCGCGACCAGGATCTCGGCTTTGTTCTCGTGGTACCGGTACAGCGCCGGCCCGACGAACCCGACCTGGGCACCGATGTCGTCGATGCTGACGCCACCGAAACCCTTCTCGCGGAACGCCCTGGCGGCCGCATGGATCAGTTGATTCCGCCGCGACAGGGGGATGCGCTCGACCGGGACGACGTGACGGGGCATGGAGACGTCCTCGGCCGGCACGTCGATGACCCGCCGGCTGGCCGCGACCAACTCCCTGTCGAGGGCGGGTCGGGGAAGAGCGGGCTCGTGCAGGCCCGAGCTGGTCAGGATGCTGACCACGGCCCATGTCCGGACCTCGGCGGTGGTGGCGTCGACGTCCGGCCGGTCGGTGTCGATGAGCAGGTCGGTGAACTGCCGGGACATCGACCTGGTCCGGTCGCGCACGCGGCCGTAGGCCTCGGGGTCGAGGTGGCGGGCCTCGCGTTGCCACAACGGTGAGAGCTGACGGCTCTCGAGGGCCGCATCGGCGATCGCGTGCAAGGTCGAGTCGACGTCACGGTCGGCAGCGGCGGTGGAAGTCAGCCGGTCGAGGGTGTCGACGAGTCGTTGCTGGTCGTCGAGGACGACGTGGGCGAGCAACGCCTGCTTGTTCGCGTAGTGGCGGTACAGCGCACGCGCAGTGACGCCGCTGGCCTCGGCGATGTCGTCCATGCGGACGGCGTGGAACCCGCGCGCGGCGAACAACTCGCCGGCGTTCCGTGCGATGTCGGAACGGCGCTCGCGTGGCCGGGACGTCGACCGCGCCGACGGGTCCGGGGCAGCACGGCTCAAGCCTGTGCCCTCCTCGTGTCCGTTTCCGGGATCCTAACTCCGGGTCCGACCGACGCGGCTGACCGGCGTCCTCACCCGCCGGCCGAGCCGGCGGCTCCCGTGCGTCCGACCGACGCCGTCGCGATCGTGCCGGTCGACCGGCCCTGGACGAAGTCGGCGAGGGTCGTGGCGTTGCACGTCATGTACAGGGTGGCGAGGTCGTTGCCGCCGAAGGCGCACGCGACGGCCTGCGCGTCGGGCACCCCGACCTTGTCGGTGATCTCTCCGCCTTCGACGACCCGGTAGAAGCCGCTGGCGTCGCCCTCGGTGAGGGCGTTGCCGAACCAGACCCCGCCGTCGCTGTCGAGCGCGATGCCGTCCGGGTTGTAGGCCTCGTCGAGTTGCGCCCACACCTGCTGGTTCGACAGCGATCCGTCTGCAGCGATGTCGTAGCTGCTGATCCGGTGCCGGAAGGTCTCGGCGAGTAGGAGCTTGCCGCCCGGGGTGATCGCCATGCCGTTGGGGAAGAAGACGTCACCCTCGACCGCGGTCAGCGTTCCCTGCGCGTCGATGTGCCCGAGGGTGGTGGGCTTCGGGTCCTCGGTCCCGATCGCGAAGCCGAAGTTGCCGACGTAGAGGTGGCCCGCCTCGGTCACGAGCATGTCGTTGCCGGGGCCGCCCGCGATCGAGTCGAACTCGGCGAAGGTGGTGGTCGTGCCGTCGGCCTCGATCCGTTCGACGGTCGCACCGGCCTGGGACACCACCACGGGTGTTCCGTCCGGCAGGAAGCCCAGTCCCGACGGGGCGCCGTCGACGACGGCAACGACGGTGGCGGTCCCGTCGTCGGCGAACGTCATGACCTGCTTGCTGAAGAAGTCGCTGGCCCACAGGCGGCCGTCGTGCCAGCGCAGACCTTCGAGGAACTGGTGTCCGGACGCGAACTCGGTGCGGGTGTGCTGCTGCATCGCTGTCTCCTTCGTGGGTGGGGTGGTCAGGTCGCCGGCACCGGGGCGGGGGCAGCGGCGGACTCGCGGGCGAGCTCGCGGAGCTTGAACTTCTGGATCTTGCCGCTGGCGTTGCGGGGGAGTTCGTCGACGACCAGGAGCCGCTCGGGCAGCTTCTGCCGCGCCATGCGCCGTTCTCCGAGCCAGGTGACGAGCTCGTCGAGGGTCACGCTCTCGTCGGATCGCGGGACGACGACGGCACACACGCGTTCACCGACAACGGGGTCCGGCGACGCCACGACCGCGACGTCCGCGACACGGGGATGCTCGAAGAGCGCGTCCTCGATCTCTTTGGCGCTGATGTTCTCGCCGGAACGGATGATGATGTCCTTCTTGCGGCCGGTGATCTCGACGTAGCCCTCGGAGTCGATCCGGGCGAGGTCGCCGGTACGGAACCAACCGTCGCCGGTGAACGCATCGTCGTTGAGGGCACTGTTCAGATAGCCCAAGAACAGCTCGGGCCCGCGGACCTGGAGCTCGCCGTCGTCGGCGATGCGCACCTCGGCGGCCTCGATCGGGCGGCCGTCGGTGTGAGCCCGCTTGCCCAGCGGATCGGCGTCGTTACAGGCGCTCGCGGTGGGGAACTCAGTTGATCCGTAGCCCCGGCTGACCATGCAGTCCAGGGCGGTCGTTGCAGTGCGTACCAGTTCGGGTGGAACGTCGGCGCCGCCACAGGCGAACACACGCAGAGAGCTGACGTCGCGTCCGGGCAGGTCCGGGTGGTGGACGAGGCCGTGGAGGAACGGGGTGGCGGCCACGACGAAGCTGCACCGGTGTCGTTCGATGAGCTCGAGGGCTCGGCCCGGGTCCCAGATGTCGAGCAGGACGACGGTGGTGCCGAGCATGAACGGCAGCTGCATGCCGTAGAGCACACCGATGATGTGACCGACCGGTGACGGCATGAAGACGACGTCGGAGCCGCTCAGGCCGAAGAACTCGATCATGCCGCGGTTCTCGTAGTCGAGGGTGTTGTGGTTGTGCAGAGCGCCCTTTGGCGCCGAGACGGTGCCCGAGGTGTACAGCAGCAGGGCGACGTCGTCGGCGTCTCGCGGATCGCGCCGCACGGCGTCGGGGCGACCGTCGGCGAGGAAGGACGCGAAGGGAACGTGGTTCGCGTGGGCCGGTTCCCCGACCACGACGACCGTGCGGAGATCGGGGAGGTCGCCGCGAATCTCCTCGACCATCTCGGGGTAGTCGAAACCGCGGAAAACGCCGGGAACCACGAGCACCTTCGTCCGGGCCTGGCGCAGGATGAAGCCGGTCTCGCGGTCGCGGTAGATCGGGATGATGGGGTTGCTCACCGCTCCAGCCCGCAGTGTGCCGAGGTGGACCACGACCGCCTCCGCCCAGTTCGGGAGGATCCACGACACGACGTCACCGGCGTCGACGCCGCGGGCCTGCAGGACAGCGGCGAACCGGTCGACGGCCTGATCGAGTTCGGCGTACGTCCAGGACCGTTCGCGGTCGATCACCGCGATGCGGTCGGGCGTGCTCAGCGTCGCCGCGGCGAGGTGCTGGTCGACGAGGGTGCCGATCCACTCTCCGGATGCGGCGTGCCGGCGGGCGCGTTCGGGGTCGAGCCGGGTGGGTCTCACGTCGGGTTCTCCGTCCTGCTGCCCTGCGCCGTGACGAGGGCCCGGTCCAGTAGCGATGTGCCGATCCGGTCGTGGAGTTCAGGTCCGTCGCCGTACCAGGCCCGCAGGGCCAGGACGCGTCGGTAGTACCAACTGACGTCGGTCTCGGCGGTGAACCCCATGCCGCCGTGCAGCTGGATCGCGTACTCACACACCGCGACCGCGGTCTCGGCGGCGTGAGCCTTGGCCGTCATCGCGAGCAGTTCGAGGTCGGCGAGGTCAGCGGTGTGGGCGTCCGCGAGCGCGGCGACACACAGGTTGTGCAGGCCGGCCGACGCGGTGTGCATCTGGGCGGCGATGTGAGCCAGCGCCTGGAAACTCCCGATCGGGCGGCCGAACTGTTCGCGGGTCTTCAGGTGCGCGACGGTGTCGTCGACGCTACTGCGCGCGAGCCCGTCGAGCTCGCAGGCGAGGAACAGTCGGGCCCAGGCCCGGAGGCGCGTGACAAGTTCCGCGTCGTCCCGGTCGACGGCCACGTCGACGCGGACACCCGTGAGGTCGACCCGGCCGAAGGCGACCCCCGGGTCCGCACTGTGCAACGGTTCGATGCTGACGCCGTCGTCGTGCGGGTCGACGAGGCACACGACGGTGCCGGTGCCGTGGCTGGCGACCACGACGAGCGCGGCCGCGTGCTGGGCGAACCTCACGGCCGCGATGCTGCCGTGCAGCGTGCCGTCGGTCAGGGTGACTGCTCCCAGATCCTGCGACCAGACCTCGGACGCGCCAGGGTCGACCAGGGCCAGCGGCATTCCGGTGCGCACAGCGGACGCGACGGCGACGCGCCCGACCTCGTCACCGGGCCGGTCCAGCAGAGCCGGCAGCAGCATGTTCTCGAGCAGCGGACCGATGAGCAGGTGCCGGCCGGCCTGCGTGAACATCGCGCCGAGGTCGGACAAGGACGCGCCGAGCCCGTCCCGGGACTCGGGAACGGCGAGGGAGTACCACCCGAGGTCAGCCAGTTCGGCCGCGAGCGCCGAGTCCCAACCGCCGGTGCGCAGCAGGGCGCGGCGGCGGTCGGCGGCGTAGCGGCGCGTGAGGTACTCGTCGGCCGCGACGGCGAACTGGTCGGAGGTGTCAGCCACGGGGGAGTCCCAGGAGTCGCTCGGCCACGATGGTGCGTTGGATCTGGGCGGAGCCGCCGTAGATCGACGCGGCGCGGGAGTAGAGGTGTTCACGGGACCACCGGTCGCTGCGCAGGCCGAGCGGTCGGGAGTCGGCGACGGCGCGCCACGGTCCCAGCAGCGCGGCGACCTCGGCGAACACGAGTTGTTCGACGTCGTTGAGCAGGAGTTTGTCGACGGAGTCGACCGGCGTGGGGCCGACCCCGTCGGCCAGCCGGACGGCGGTCTGGCGGGTCTGGGCCTCGAGCGCCCGCAGCGCGGTGTGGCACCGACCGATGGCCGACGTGACCCGTCGACGCTGCCCGGCGTCGATGTCCGGATGCGCGGCCAGGTGCTCGCTCAGGGCGGCGACCGCCTCGCCGAGCGCGACATCGCACTCGACGCGGCGGCGCACGGCGGCGGACGCCCGTTCGCTGCCCAGCGTGTGCGACGCGATCGACCAGCCCTCGTTCACGGCGCCGAGCAGGGCGCTGCGGGGCACGCGCACCTCGTCGAGGAACACCTCGCAGAACTCACGGTCACCGGTCATCTGCTCGATCGTGCGGGTGGTGATGCCACGGCTGCTCATGTCGACGAGCAGGTAGCTGATGCCGGCCTGCTTGCGCACGGTGGTGTCGGTGCGGACGAGCAGAGCGCACCACTGCGACTCGTGGGCCCAACTGGTCCAGATCTTCTGACCGGACACCACGAAGTCGTCACCGTCGACGACGGCGCGGGTGCGCAGCGAGGCGAGGTCGGAACCGGCGTCGGGTTCGGAGAAGCCCTGACACCAGATGTCGTCGCCGGACAGCAGCCGGGGTAGCAACTCAGCGCGCTGCGCGTGGGTGCCGTAGCGGTCGATCGAGGGCCCGACCACCTCGAGACCGATGAGGCCGATCGGCGACGGGGCGCCGGCCCGGGCGAGCTCCTCGGAGAACGCCAGTCGGTGGAGCGGACCACGTCCCGGTCCGCCCGGGTCCGTCGACCACCCGATGCCCAGCCAGCCGGCCGCGTACAACGTCCGCTGCCATTCCCGCAGGACGGTGAAGCGACTGTCGAGATCCTCCTCGACGACTGGGAGGTCGACGGTGGCGAGCCAGGCGCGTGCGCGGGCGCGGAACTGCTCGATCGGTTCGGCGTTGCCGGAGGTCACGGTGGCCTCAGCGTCCGGTGTAGACGGGTGGGCGGTGCTCCAGGAACGCGGTGACGGCTTCCTTGGCGTCGTCGTGTCCCGACAGCTCGCGGGTCAGGCTCTGCTCGAACTCGTAGCCCGGCTTCAGTGCCAGGTACTCGATGCCGTTGAGGCTCTGCTTGGCGAGGCGGAGGGTCACCGGGCTGTGGCGGGCGATGGACCGAGCGAGCTCGCGGGCTGTGTCGAGCAGCTGGTCGGCGGGGACGATCTCCACGATGCCGCCGTAGGGCAGCAGTTTCTCGGCCGGGTAGAGGTCGCCGGTGTAGTGCATGAGGCGGACGATGCCCTGGGGGACGAGGCGCGAGAGGTGCTTCGCGCCGCCGAGCACACCGACGTTGACCTCGGGGGTGGCGAAGCGGGCACCCTCGGCGGCGACGACCAGGTCGCAGGAGGCGGCGATCGCCAGACCGGAGCCGACGGCGACACCGTGCACCGCGGCGATCACCGGTACCGGTGAGTCGTAGATCGCCCAGAACGCCTGCCTGGCGGTCTTCAACCGGTCGGGCGCGTTCTCCGGATCCATGGTCTGGAACTCGGCGAGGTCGTTGCCGGCGCAGAAGTGGGGCCCGCGTCCGGCGAGGACCACGACCCGGGCGTTGGGCAGGTGGTCGGTGAGGTTGCTGAAGAGGTGACGGATCTCGTCGTACAGCTGCTGGTCGGTGGCGTTGACCGGGGCCCGGTTCAGCCACACGGTCCCGATCGGCCCGTCGGGTTCGACCTCGACGAAACGCAGTTCCCGCACGGGCTTTCCCCTCTCGCCGCTCACCGGTGGAAGACGGAGGCGACGGCCTCGAGCTCGCGCGGGATGTCGGAACCGGCGGGCTGGTAGTGGAGGTACTCGACGCCGGCTGCTTCGAGCGCGTCGATGCGCTCTCGCCACGCGGCGGCCGGCAGGGCGGCGCCGGACGCGGTCAGCACCGCGCCGTTGACGAACGGCCGGTCGACGTCGTTGACGCCGACGACGTGTTTGTCGTGCATCGCCAGGTGCCGGACGTTCTTCGGGATGTGGTCGTACGCGGCGGCCCACACGTGTCCCGGTTCGCCGAGCAATGCGTCGATCTGGTTGTGCTCGACGGCCCAGTGCAGGAACAGAGCGGCGTAGCCGCCGGCGGCGTCGACGACCCTCGGGGAGTCGGGGTCCTCGCCGTCGTCCAGGACGGTGCCGGACACGATCATCATCTGGCTGTCGAAGCCCGGTTCTGGCGCACTGATCCGGAACAGCTCGGCGCCGACGTCGCGCGCGACGTTCGTGCCCATCGGGCCTTCGCCCGCGACGCCCCACGCGACCTCCACCGGTCCGGGTCCGAAGCGCTGGTCGGGGTGGATCATCTGCATGATCGCGCCGTCCCACTCCACCTGCTCGCCTCGCAGCAAGGCCTGGACGATCTCGATGTAGTGCTTGACCTCGGCCCACCGCACCGCGGGCTTGCCCATCGCCATCCGGCCGGTGAACCCACTGCCGACACCGATCAGCACCCGGTCCGAGCCGACCGCGCTGACCAGGGTGGTGATCGCGGAGGCGGTGACCATGGGGTGGCGCAGCGACGGGATCAGCACGCCGGTGCCGAGCACGATCCGTTCGGTGAGTTCTGCGGCTCGCCCCAGGGCCATCCACACGTCGGGGTACAGCGCGGGCGAGTCGTAGCAGAGCGCACGTTCGTATCCGAGCTGCTCCGCGATGCGGATGTGCTCCGGGGTCTCCAGCGACGTCGCGAACGAGCATCCCAGCTTCATCGTCACTCCTCTGTGCTCGACGGGGGTCCGGATGACGTGCAGGTGCCGGCGGGGAGAACGTAGGCAGTGCTGAGGCAGGATGTCAATGAGCACTAACTACAAGAGTGCTGTGCTGGAGAGGTCAGTGGACTCCTTCGCTCCACAAGGCAATCGGTGTTCCGAGCTGTTGCAACGCGTTGTCTGGCCCCGGCATGTCTCAGGCAACCGGTGTCCAGCGGATCTGTCAGTGATCGCTAACTGCTAGGGGTTGACATGGTGTTGCCTCACGAGGGAACCTCGATGCCCCGAGGAGGTCGACATGCTCATCCACTGCCTGACGCTGGTGTTCAAGGACTCGGCTTCGGGCGTCGACATCGAGGCGTTCCGCTCCGCGCTCGCCGCTCTCCCGGATCAGGTGCCGTTCCGCATCCGGATCCGGCAGGGACCTGACCTCGGTGTGCGCCCGACCAACGCGGACTACGCGGTCGTCACGGAGTTCGAGCGCACGGAGGACTTCAGCGCGTACCTCGTCCACCCTGCGCACGTCGCAGTACCGCGCGAGCATGTCGCTTCGATGCAGAGCGTCCAGTTCGAGGTCGACGACGGGTTCTGAGCTCCCGGCCGCTCCTCGCTTCGTCCTGCAGTACGCGCGACGCGCTCCGAGATCACATCGAGCGGACGCGTCCCGCGTTGTCGCGCCACGGCTCTCCGCCGAGTGCCGGAACCCCGCTCGTCGCTGTTGTCTCCGTGGCGCGCACCGACGCCTCGATAGGTGCAGACGCAAGCTCCTGCTGCCCGACCGCCAGATCAGTCGATCTGCGCGTTGCGTCGGTACGTGTCGCCGAGACAGATGACTGCGTGATCCCCTCGATTGGTTGCGCCTCCAACTCGGCTGTGACACCCGGTCGAACGCCTCCGGATCACGTGGGGACAGATGTGGGTCGTTCGCCACCGATCCAGCGTCGAAGAGCGCACTGCAGGCCAGCCGGGTCACGTGCGACGTCGCCGGTCCAGGCGATGACGCCATCGGGTCGAGCCAGCAAGGCGCGGCGGCCCTGCAGTGCCACCGTGCGGACGCGGCCCGCCCACGGCCGGACCAGATCGGTCGCCACGTCGGGTCCGGCGAGGACGAACAAGCCCGCCGTGAAGGCGTCACGCAGTGACGCACCGTCGTCGAGGGTGAGGTCCGGGACGGTGCGACCCACCGCCGGGTCGTCCTCGTCGTGGAGGACGCGGCGGGCGACGCCGGAGATCTCGGCGACCATGTGCGTCATCCCGTCGCGGGTCCCGACGAGGTCGCCGACAACCGCACGCAGTGGGCCGACCTTGTCGTCAGGACGCATCAACGCGATCTGGGCCCGGGTCCAGTCGAGCACCCAGGCACCCACCGGGTGCCGCTCGGCGCTGTAGGTGTCGAGCAGCGAGGCGGGTGACCTTCCCGTGACAACGGCGGCGAGCTTCCAGCCGAGGTTCATCGCGTCGCCGAGACCCAGGTTCAGTCCCTGACCGCTGAACGGGGAGTGGACGTGCGCGGCGTCGCCGGCGAGCAGCACCCGCCCGAGGCGGTACGTGGTGGCCTGGCGGGCGTTGTCAGTCCACCGGGTCGCCGCGCCGCGCAGGCCGGTGACCTCGACGTCGAGGCCGGTGACCCGGCGCAACGACCGTTGCACCTCGTCGGCGGTGACGGGCGCGTCGCGCTCGGTCGGCGCTCCGCCGAACTCCACCGTCAGGACCCGACCCGGTGTGGGTCCGTAGCAGTAGACCCCGCGCGTGCTCCAGTTCCATCCCCGGTTCAGACCAGAGTCGTCGGCGAGCTCGACCACGGCTTGCCGGCCGGTGATCTCCGGATCGGTGCCGGGGAACTCGAAGCCGGCTGCGTGCCGTACCGCGCTGCGGCCGCCGTCGCACCCCACCAACCACGACGCGCGGATGGAACCGTGGTCGGTCTCGACGGTGATCCCGGTCCCGTCCTCGACACATCCCGCGAAGACCACACCACGGTGGACCTGCACGCCCGAGCGGGCGGCGTGCGCGGCGAGCACCGTCTCCAGTGCCTGCTGCGGCACGAACGTGGCGTCGACGGCCTCGAGGTGGCCCGCGAGGCGTCGGTCGTCGTCGTTGGCGAGGGTGGCGTCGAGCGGGATCGCCGCGAAGTGCGCCGCGCGGACGCCACGACGGGCCATCGCGGCCAGCCTCTCCGCGCCGACACCGCCGACCCCGGCGGCCATGGCTTCCACCGTGTGCGCCTGAGCCGCTCGTAGCTGGTCGAGCAACCCGCGCCGACCGAGCAGTTCGGCGCTCGCCACGTTGATCGAGCCGGCCCTGATGGTCGCGACCGGCTCGGTCAGCCGGTCCAGCACGGCGACCCGGGCTCCGCCGAGGGCGAGTTCCGCGCCGAGCAGCAGCCCGACGGGCCCCGCCCCGACGACCACGACGTCGACCGCGTCCTTATCGCTGATAAGCATCAAGCAACCTTAGCGCTGATAAGGTCTGTTGTCATGCCGCGGGCCGGACTCGACCAAGACGTGATCGTCGCGACCGCGCTCGACCTGGTCGACGACGTCGGCCTCGACCGGTTGTCGACACGACTGCTCGCCGAGCGCCTCGGAGTGCAGTCGCCGGCGCTGTACTGGCACTTCCGAGCCAAGAACGACGTGGTCACCGCGATGGCCGAGGCAATGATGCGCCAGCTACCCGACGCCGGCACCTCCCTCGAGACCCTTGGACCCCGGCCGAGCGTGAAGGCTGTCGAGCGGTGGCTGGTGGCGCGGGGCGAGCAGTTCCGTCGCGTCCTGCTGTCGCGTCGCGACGGCGCGCGTATCCACGCAGGCTCCACACCGCCAGCCGCTCAGTACCCCGGCATCGAGGCCCAACTCGACGTGCTCAGACGGCTCGGGTTCAGCGCCGCCAGCGCCGCCCGAGTGACCGTGGCGATCTCACGCTTCGTGGTCGGGTGGGCACTCGAGGAGCAAGCCGACCACACTGGCGGCAGCGCTCCACCCGCCGCCGATGCCTTCCCGTTGATCGCAGCTGCCTTCACCGCGCTCGAGCACGATGACCCGGATGTCACGTTCACGGCCTGTCTGACCAGCATCGTGCATGGGCTGGTGCACGCACGCTGACCTGTCTCGGAACTGCCGCGAGGCTCGACACACGTAGCACCACCGGCGAAGACGAAGACCGACCACGCCGCCGTGGCGCTCCGCTGCGCCCACGCCTACACGTCATTCCGAGGGCCGCCACCTTCAGGTCGACGCGCGCCGAGGGCCTCGTTCTGGGGGCGGACCGCGTTCACCGGAACGCGCCCGTACGCCTCTGATTGAGACTGGGTCTGGGCGCAGGCGGCCGTTTGGTCGTAGCGTCCGGGGATCCGGTGGGTCGGCTCGCTAAGCCTCTGCCGGCCGTCGTGGTCTGGCTTGATAACGACGTGCTGGCCTGCCGGGTCTCGTCGCTGCGTGGTTCAAAAGAGGCGCGAACGCGCATGTTCTGAAATCAGAGTTGCCCGCCGCGACGGTCCCACCGGAGCGACGGAAGGACAAGCAAATGGCAGTGGTGATCGGGGTCGACCCGCACAAGGCGTCACACACCGCGGTCGCAGTCGACGAGCAGGAGCTGCCGCTGGGCAACCTGCGCGTGCGGTCCTCGGCGGTGCAGCTCGAACGGCTGCTGGAGTGGGCGGCACCGTGGCCGCAACGCACCTGGGCGGTCGAGAACGCGTCCGGGCTCGGCTATCTGCTCGCGCAGCAGCTCATCGGCGCCGGCGAACGAGTCGTCGACGTCCAACCCAAGCTGGCCGCGCGAGTCCGGCTGCTCGGCACGACAGCCGTGAACAAGAACGACCCGAACGACGCCCGATCGAATGCCGTCGTCGCACTGCGCAACCCCGGCCTCACCGCGCTGAGCAGCACCGACCACGTCGAGGTCATCCGGATCTGGGTCCGCCGCCGCCGTGAACTCGGCAACCACCGCACCCGGGTGGTCAACCAGCTGCACACGGTGCTCGGCGAGCTCATCGCCGGCGGGTTCGACCGCAGGCTGTCGGCCCGCCAGGCCGCCGCCTTGCTCGACGGTTTCACCCCGGTCGGCCCGGTCGCCGCGGCCCGGCTCGAGGTCGCCCGCGATCTCGTCGCCGACGTGCGCCGCCTCGACGAGCAGCTGCGTGAGATCGACAAGCGGCTGCGGGCCGAGATCGGTATGACCGGCACGAGCCTGACCGACATCTACGGTGTCGGGCCGGTGGTCGCTGCGATGGTGCTGGCGATGACCGGGGACGTGCGCCGGTTCCCATCAGCGGACCGGTTCGCCGCCTACGCCGACACCGCCCCGATCGAGGTGTCGTCGGGTCCGCACCAGGTCTTTCGTCTGTCACGCAGGGGAAACCGGCAACTGAACTACGCGGTTCAGCTGGTCGCGGTCACGCAGATCGCGCACCGCGAAAGCATCGGCCGCACCTACTACGACCGCAAGATCGCCCAGGGTCAAAGCCCCAAGATGGCCCTGCGATCGCTCAAGCGGCAGATCACCACCGCCCTCTATCGAGCGATGGTCAACGACACCCGCCGACCACGACGAGAAGGGAGCCCGGGAGGACAACCGGGGCACGACTCTGACTCCAGCGCGACCGGCTCACACCCCGACACCGGCTCTTCGGACAGGTCACTCCCGGGCCCGTCACCAGCCTAGAACCACGACCCACCGCCGGGCACTTGACACAAAGAGGCGTCGTTCTGCGCGGCGCGACCGTTCGCTGGCAGTGCGCGCGTAAGGCTCGTTCTGCGCGGCTCGGCAGGGAAGCGACGGACAAGCCCGGGTGAGTGGTGTTGGTACCCCGCCCGCTTTCGATGACTGCGCGCAAGGGGCTCCGCCGCAGGCACGGGCGTTGCTGCGACCATGCGGGCGTGGAGACGACCGCCGCCCGGTTCGACGACCTGCGGGCGGACACCGCCTGGGTCTTCGCGCCGCCGCACCGCGTGGTGGCCGCCCGCCGACTCGACGAGGTCCGCGACGTGCTGGCCGTGGTCGACGCGGAGACGCGTGCCGGCGCGTGGGCGTGGGGTCACGTCGCCTACGAAGCTGCGCCCGCGCTGGACCCGGCGATGCGCGTGCGTCCGGTCGAGTCGGGGTCCACGCCGCTGGTCTGGTTCGGCCTCGGCGGCCCGCCCAGCCGGGAGCGGGCCATCGGGTTCGCGCGGCGTGTCGTCGACGGCACTCCCGACCGCCCGGACTGGCGACCCGACTGGACGGCGGCGGACCACGCGGCCCGGGTCGAGCGGATCCGCGCTGCCATCGCCCGAGGTGACGCCTACCAGGTCAACCTCACGACCCGCGTGCGCGCGACGCCGCAGGAGGATCCCCTGGACCTGTACGCGGAACTGGTCCACGCGCAGGGCGGTGCGTTCAACGCCTTCGTCGACGAGCGGCCGTTCCGTGGGCGCGGGCCGGTCGTCGTCAGCGCGAGTCCCGAGTTGTTCTTCTCGTGGGACGACTCCGGGATCACGACGCGACCCATGAAGGGCACCGCGCGCCGCGGGGCGACCGCGCCGCAGGACGAGCAGGTCCGTGCGGCGCTCCTGGCCAGCGAGAAGGACCGCGCGGAGAACGTGATGATCGTCGACCTGCTGCGCAACGACCTGTCACGCATCGCCCGGCCCGGGACGGTGCGGGTCGACTCGCTGCTGACGGCCGAGCGGTACCCGACGGTGTGGCAGCTGACGTCGACCGTCAGCGCGCAACCCCGCTCCGGCACCGATCTGCTCGACGTGTTCACAGCCCTGTTCCCGTGCGGGTCGGTGACCGGCGCACCGAAGGTCGCCGCGATGCGGTTGATCGCCGAGGAGGAGGACGCGCCGCGCGGCGTCTACTGCGGAGCCGTCGGGATGGTCGCGCCCCCGGGATCGGAGTTCCGAGCTCGCTTCTCGGTTCCCATCCGCACGGTGGTTCTCGACGCGGAGACCCGGCACGCGGTGTACGGCACGGGCGGTGGCATCACGTGGAGCTCGGAGGCGGCCCAGGAGTGGGACGAACTCCTCGCGAAAGCCGGGGTTCTCGACCGGCGCCCTCTCGGCGGCGCGGAGCTGCTGGAGACGATGAGGTTCGACCCGGGGACCGGGCTCCGCAACCTGGACCGCCACCTCGCGAGGGTGCACGCGTCCGGTGTCCACTTCGGCGTCCCGGTCGACCTGCGGGTGGTCCGGGGCGTGATCGACTCCGCCGTCGAAGGGTTCGTGGACCAGCCACGTCGCGTGCGGCTGCTGGTCGGCGCGGACGGCGCCGCACGGATCGAGGACGCGCCGTTCACCGCGGACGACCCCGACGCCGTCGTCGGGTTGACGCTCGACACGGCCGTCACCGCGGCGGGTGAGTGGACGCGGCACAAGACCACACGGCGCGCCCACTACGAGGCCGCCACCGCGCGTCACCCCGACTCCGACGACGTGGTCCTGGTCGACGCCGACGGTTTCGTCATGGAGACGACGCGGGCGAATCTCGTGGTGAGGTCCGGAGATCAGTGGTGCACACCGCCGCTGACCCGTGGTTGCCTCCCCGGGGTGGAGCGTCAGCGGCTGCTCGATGCGGGGGTGCTGGTCGAGCGAGACATCCGCTCCGAGGAGTTGACCACGGCCAGTGAGCTGGCGGTGGTGAGCTCGCTGCGGGGCTGGCGCCGGGCGCGGCTGTACGCCCGCGCCGCCACCCGAAGTGCGGACTGACGCGATGCGCCCACGTGGTGTCAGCGTGCGCGACCGGTCACCCAGTCGTACCGCACGTCCTCGTCGACGATGGCGTGGCCGGCGCGCGATCCGACCTGGGCACCGCCGTCGACGTGGTGGACCGAGCCGAGCACGTAGGACGCGCCCGAACTGCACAGCCACAACACCTGCTGGGCGACCTCCTCGGGTTCGCCCGGCCGGGCCAGGGGGAGGGCGGGGATGCGCTGGGACAGGGCGGCGGCCATGCCCGGCGGCAGCGGCTTCGGCTGGGTGTCGATCAGCCCGGGGCTCACGCAGTTGAGCAGGATCCCGTACGGCGCGAGTTCGATGGCCGCGACACGGGAGAACGCCTCGGTGGCCGCCCGGCTGCTCGCGTAGGCGGCGGCGCCCGCCGAGCCGCGGCTGCTCACCCCCGAGGAGAAGTTCACGATGCGGCCGCCCCGGCCTTGGTCGATGAGGACCTTCGCCGCGGCCTTCGTCATGAGGAACGTGCCGCGGGTGTTCACCGCGAAGACGGTGTCCCACACCTCGACCCGCTCCTCGAGCAGGGCGGCGTGCGGGGCGACAGCGGCGTTGTTCACGCAGAAGTCCAGCCCGCCGAACGCCGCGACCGCGCCGGCGACGATCGCGTCGGCGCCGTCCTCGGTGCTGACGTCGGCGACCAGTGACGCCACGCGGTCGCCGTGCGGAGCGCAGGTCTCGGCGAGGCCGTCGGCGTCGCGGTCGGTCGCGAACACCGACGCGCCGGACTCGACGAACGCGGTGACCAGCGCGCGCCCCACGCCGCGGGCGGCGCCGGTGACGACGACGACCCGGCCGGTGTAGTCGAAGGTGACGTCCACGGCGCTCAGACCGCGAACAGCTGGGACACGTCGGCGAACGCCTTGAACTCCATGGCGTTGCCCGACTCGTCGAGGAAGAACATCGTCCACTGCTCGCCGGGCTCGCCCTCGAACCGCAGGGTGGGTTCGATGACGAACTCGTGGCCGGCGTCGCGCAGACGGCCGGCGAGGGCGTGGAAGGACTCGAGGTCCAGCACCAACCCGAAGTGCGGCACGGGGACCTCGTGGTCGCCGACCATGCTGTACCCCGCGGGTGTCGACCGTTCGCCGACGACGTGCGTCACGATCTGGTGGCCGCCGAGGTCCCAGTCGATCCAGTGGTCGCTCTCCCGGCCGCGCTCGAGACCGAGCACCTCGCCGTAGAAGTGCTCGGCGGCCGGCAGTTCGTGGACCGGAACGGCGAGGTGGAACAGGGACGTCACGGGGTTCTCCTGTCGGGGATTCGTCAGTAGCCGAGGTCTCGGCGGTACACGTTGGTGAGCGGTCGGCCGTCGAGCCACGCCCGCAGGTTGCGGCAGAACAGGTCCACGATCGAGGCGTTCTCGCTGGCCAGCGTCGAGGCCGAGTGCGGCGAGACGACCACGTCGTCACGGTCCCAGAACGGGGAGTCCGCCGGCAGCGGCTCGACGCCGAACACGTCGAGGGCGGCGCCACCGAGCCGGCCGGTGGCGAGACCCTCGAGCAACGCCGCTTCGTCGAGGCACTGGCCCCGGGCGATGTTGACCACGACCGCGCCGGGTGCGAGGCGCTCGAGACGTGCCCGCGACAAGATGCCTTCGGTCTCGGGGGTCAGTGGACAGGCGAGCACGACGACGTCGGCACCGGTCACGACGTCGTCGAGGTCGTCGGTGGACACGACGGCGGCAGCGGACGGCACGTTGTAGGTCCGGCCCGGTCGACCGACCCCCGTCACCCGCAGGCCGACGGCGCCGAGCAGGTCGCACGTCGACCGGCCGAGCGAGCCGAGACCGATGACGACCGCGTGCAGACCGGCGGCCGAGCGGGTCGTGTACCGCTCCCACCGGTGCTCGCGTTGCTGCGCCCGCAGGTACGGCACGCCCTTGACGAAGTGCAGCACACCGGTCAGGGCGAACTCGGCGAGGGGACGGCCGTGCACACCGGCCGCGGTGGTGAGCACGAGGTCGGTGCGGTCGAGCCCTGTGCGGGTGACGAACGAGCCGATCCCGGCACTGGTCGCCTGCACCCACTCCAGGTGCGGCGCGCGTCGGGGGAGACCCGCCGGGTCCTGCCAGTCGAAGTCGAAGGCGATGCGCGCCCGGCCGAGCCACTCCTCCCACGTGCGCTGCGCCGCGTCGTCGAGTTCGGGTCGGGTGCCGCCGTGGTCGGACGCGTACCGCGGCGCCGGCACGAGCGCCGGGTCGTAGAGGACGCGGAGGGACTCGTCGACGGCGGCGATGGCCGTGACGAGTTCGGGTTCGAGGTACGACGTGACCACCACGTCGACGGGTGTCACGGTTCGGGCCTCCCGGCGGTCGATTGTCGACAAACCGTAGACCCGGCCGATCGCCTTGTCCACGGTGTGGCGAGCCTGATCAGGCGGGGATCAGTCGGTGACGACGGGGGAAACGTCGGCGAAACATCGCGACACGACTTCGGAACACGCGGGGTCTTGACACCGGTTCCGACGTGGGCCCAGAGTGGCGATTGTCGACAGTCGGCCATCGAGCGCCGTGGAAGGAGTCACCGTGTCCGCACCGCAGACCGCCCCGCAGGACAGCGACGACGTGCTCCTGCAGACGCACGACGTCGGCCGCACGTACCCCGTCCGCGGCGGCGGTGTGTTCGGCCGCGGTCGTGACCGCCTCCACGCGGTGACCGGGGTCGACGTCGCCGTGCGGCGCGGCCGCACCCTCGGCGTGGTCGGCGAGACCGGCTCCGGCAAGAGCACGCTCGGCCGGCTGGCTCTCGGGCTCGAACGCCCGACGAGCGGGCGGGTGACCTACCGTGGCCGCGACCTCGCCGCCATGCGGGGCCGTCAGGAGCGGGCGTTCCGCAGTGACGTGCAGGTGGTGCTGCAGGACCCCTACAGCTCCATCAACCCGTACCGCACGGTCGAGCAGACCCTCGGCGAGGTGTTGCGGGTCCACGGCATGGCGGCCCGGTCCGAACGTGACGCCCGCATCGACGAGCTCATGACCCGGGTCGGCCTGCCGGTGTCGTGGCGTGACCGTCGACCGGGCCAGCTCTCCGGCGGCGGTCGCCAGCGCGTGAGCATCGCCCGCGCTCTCGCGGTCGAGCCCCAGCTGATCGTCGCGGACGAGCCGGTGTCGGCCCTCGACGTCAGCGTGCAGGCCCAGGTCCTGAACCTGTTCGTCGACCTGCAGGAGAACCTCGGTCTCGCCTACCTGTTCATCACGCACGACCTCGCGGTCCTCGCGCACCTCGCCGACGACGTCGCCGTCATGTACCTCGGCCGCGTCGTGGAGCAGGGACCGGCCGAGCGGGTGCTCGCCGAGCCCGCGCACCCCTACACGCAGTCCCTGCTCGTGGCCGCGCCGACGCTCGGCAAGCGGCGTTCCACGACGCCTGCGGCACAGGGCGAACTGCCCGACCCGGTGCACCCGCCCGCCGGGTGTGCGTTCCACACGCGGTGCCCGTTCGTCATGGACGTGTGCCGCACCGAGAAGCCCCCCGCGATCGAGAGCTCGCCCGGCCACGTCGCGGCGTGCCACCTGCTCGACCCCGTGCCCGTCCCGGCGACGTAGCCGCGCTCCACCCGAACGAGCCCCTCCACCAGAACACGCTCCCCCACCCGAAAACCCAGGAGAAGCCGTGCCTCTCACCGCTCGATCCCGCCGTACCCGTGGCCTCGTCGTCGCCGCCACGGTCGCCGCGTTGACCCTGTCCGCGTGCGGCGGCTCCGGGGGCGGCAGCAGCAGTGCGTCGTCGTCGAACGACGTCGGGAAGCCCGACGCCACCAGCGCCGTCGACACCCTGAAGATCGCGAACGGCGTCGCCATCGACACGCTCGACCCCGCCGAGAACTCGGCCAACGAGACGATCTGGATCGACCAGAACCTCTACGGCCGGTTGGTCCGCACCGACTCCGCGGGCACCGAGATCATCCCGGACCTCGCGAGCAGCTGGGACACGAGCTCCGACGGCCTCACCTACACGTTCCACCTGCGCGACGCGAAGTTCTCCGACGGCAGCCCGATCACCGGGGCCGACGTCGTGTGGTCGATCGACCGGGCGCGCAACGTCGAGGACGGCTGGGGATTCCTCATCACCCCGGTCACGTCGGTCACCGCGCCCGACGACAAGACGGTCGTGATCAAGCTCAAGCAGCAGCACGCCCCGCTGCTCGCGGATCTCGCGATGTACGCGTTCTCCGTGCTGCCGAAGGCGAAGGTCGAGAGCGACAGCAAGTTCTTCGAGCACCCGGTGACCAGCGGTGCCTTCACCGTGTCGAGCTACGACCCCAACAGCCTGGTGACGCTGAAGGCGAACCCGAACTACTTCGGTACCAAGCCCAAGATCGACAAGGTCGAGATCAGCGTCGTCACCAACGACAACACGCGCGTGCTGCAGCTGCAGTCCAAGCAGGTCGACGTCATCGAGAACCCGCCGGGCAACGTGCTCAAGCAGATCACCGCGAACAAGGACCTGCGGGTCGGGTTGTTCCCCTCCACCCGGGTCGACTTCATGATCCTGCCGGTCAAGACCAAGCCGCTGGACAACCCGAAGGTGCGCCAGGCCATCAAGATGGCGCTCGACCTCGACGAGATGAACAAGCTCGCCTACCAGGGCAACGCGGTGCCGGCCACGACGTTCTTCCCGTACAAGTCGCTCTACTGGGACAGCGCCGCCACCACGACCAAGACCGACGTGGACGGCGCCAAGCAGCTGCTCAGCGAGGCGGGATACCCCAGCGGTTTCACGATCCCGCTCATCGCCGTCAGCGGTGACGCCGCGGGCCAGGCCCAGGCCGTCGTCGTGAAGAGCCAGCTGGCCAAGATCGGCATCACCGTCAACATCGACTCCTCGGACCAGTCGACGGCGTACGCCAAGGAACGCACCGGCACCAACGGCATGGGCATGCGGTACTGGACCAACGACATCATCGACCCCGACGAGGTCGCCACCTTCGGTGCCGACTCGACCGGTGGCGCCAACGTGTTCAGCTCGTACTGGAGCGACCCGGCCACCAACGCCCTCGTCGAGCAGGCGCGTTCGGAGACCGACGCCACCGCCCGCGCCGCGGCCTACAAGACGGTCCAGCAGAACATCTCGGAGCAGGCGCCCTACATCCCGCTCGCCTACGCACCGTTCCGCTACGCCACCGGCGCCTGGGTCAAGGGTTTCTCGGTCTCGCCGTTGGGTTCCTACCTCGACGCGCTGCTGACCCTCACCGTCGACCAGCACTGACGTCCCGCACCAACCGGGTGGGACACGCGGACCCCCGCCGCGTGTCCCGCCCGGGCGAGTCGCCCGGCACCCGAACGACCCCGCCCGTGATCGGAGAGAGGAGGACCGCGTGAACCGCACCGGCATCACCTGGAGCCGCATCGGCAACGTCATCCCGGTCCTGTTCGGCATCAGTGTGGTGAGCTTCCTGCTCATCCGGATCGTCCCGGGCGACCCCGTCCAGCAGATCCTCGGCAACCGTTACACCGACGCCTCCGGCGCCCAGTTGCGTCAGTCGCTCGGCCTGGACCAGTCGCTGCTCGGGCAGTACGGACACTTCATGGCCTCGGTGTTCCAGGGCAAGTTCGGCACGTCGTACCAGTACAAGCGCGACGTCGGTGCGCTCATCGGTGAACGCCTGGTACCGAGCCTGCTGCTGGTGCTCATGACGGGCATCCTGTGCGTGCTGATCAGCCTGCCGCTCGGCATCGCCGCCGCCGTCCGTCGCGGGGGTCCGCTCGACCAGGGCACCCGCATGTTCTTCACGCTCGGGTACGCCCTGCCCTCGTTCGCGCTCGGCGTGTTCGTCATCTACGTCTTCGGCCTCAAGCTCGACTGGTTCCCCATCGGCGGGTACGGCAGCGGCTTCCTCAGTCACCTCTACCACCTGATCATGCCGGCGGTGACGCTCGCGATCCCGTTCTCCACCGTCCTGGTGCGCAGCCTGCGGGCCAGCGCCGTCGACGTCCTGCAGTCGGACTTCGTCACGACGGCGCGGCTCAAGGGCATCTCGCCGGCCGCCGTGATCCGCCGTCACGTGTTGCGCAGCGCGTTGAGCTCGGTCGTCGTGGTCTTCGGCATCAACCTGGCCTTCCTCGTCGGAGGCACGGTGGTCATCGAGAACGTCTTCTCCATCCCCGGCCTCGGCAGCCTGCTCGTCGGGTCGGTCGACAACCGCGACTACCCGGTGGTGCAGGCGGTGGCGTTCGTCCTCGCGGTCTTCGTGGTCCTGGTCAACCTGCTCACCGACGCCGTGCACGGGTTGCTCGACCCGCGCGTCGCGGCCGTGACGGCGGGGTGACGGCATGACCCTCACGTCCCCCGGCGCCCAGCAGCCCGGCCCGATCGCCGACGACCTCGCCCTCGACGCCACCGACGCGCTCGACCCGCGGACGGCGGCCCGTGCCGCCGGTGCCCGGCGCACCATCCGGATCCCGATGCCCCGGCGCCTGTCCGGGCGGCCCGGGTTGTGGATCGGCGTGGTGCTGCTGCTCGTCATCGTCGTCGCGTGCGTCGGAGCGCCGCTGTTCACGTCGTTGTCGCCGACGTCGCTGGACCCGGTGAACCCGCTCGCGGCACCGTTCACGGCGGGTCACCCCCTGGGCACCGACGAGTTCGGCCGCGACATCCTCGCCCGGATCCTCTACGGCGGGCGGTACGACCTCGGCATCGCGTTCGGTGCCACGCTCGTCACCCTGGTCGTCGGCACCGCGATCGGGTTGGTCTCGGGCTACCTCGGCGGCTGGTTCGACCAGCTCGTCATGCGGGTGGTCGACCTGTTCTTCGCGTTCCCGTTCGTCGTGCTCGTGATCGCGATCATCGCCGCGCTCGGACCCGGCCTGTTCAACCTCTACATCGCGCTCTGGGTCGCGAGCTGGGTCAGCTACGCCCGCATCGCCCACGCGCAGACCTTGTCCGCCAAGGGCTACGGGTATGTCATCGCCGCCCGGTGCCTCGGGTTCCGACGGTGGCGGATCATGGTCCGGCACGTCCTGCCGACCATCCTGCCGTTGGTCACCACGTTCGCGATGGTCGACGCGGTGGGCAACGTCCTGCTCGGTGCCTCCCTCGGCTTCCTGGGTGTCGGTATCCGCCAGCCCACGCCCGAGTGGGGCGCGATGATCTCGGGGGCGCAGTCCTACATCCTGACCAACCCGACCCTCGCCCTGTTCCCGGGCCTCGCCCTGGTGCTGCTCGGGGTGTCGCTCAGCCTCATCGGCGACGGTCTCAACGACGCCCTGCGGGGGAACGCGTGAACGCGCCGCTGCTCGAGGTCCGCGACCTGCACGTCACCATCCCCGGGCCGTCGGGTGACGTCCACGCCACTGACGGTGTCGACCTCACCCTGCGGGAGGGCGAGGTGTTCGGGATCGTCGGTGAGACCGGCTCGGGCAAGAGCGTGACCTCCCGGGCGCTCATCGGGCTGCGCCCCACCCGTGCCACGAGGGTCGCGGGCGAGGTGACGATCCGCCCGGCGGACGACCGTGCCGCGCGCAACGTGGTGACGATGTCCGACCGTGAACTGCGGGCCCTCTGGCGCCACGAGGTCGCGCTCATCCCGCAGAACCCGATGACCTCGTTGAACCCGGTCATGCGCATCGGTGACCAGGTCGCCGAGGCGCTGGCGGCGGCGGGTGTGCCGAGGGGGGAACGCCGGGCCCGCACGGTCGACCTGCTGAAGAAGGTCGGCCTGCCCGCCGCGGAGTCGCGGCTCGACGACTTCCCCCACCAGTTCAGCGGCGGGATGCTGCAGCGCACGCTCATCGCGATCGCCCTGGCCCGCCCGCTGCGGCTGCTGGTGGCCGACGAACCGACCACGGCGCTCGACGTGCTGATCCAGGACCAGATCCTCGGTCTGCTGCTCGACCTGCAGCGCGACCTCGGGATGAGCCTGGTGCTCATCAGCCACGACCTCGCCGTCATCTCGCAGGTGTGCGACCGCGTCGCCGTGATGTACGCGGGTCAGATCGTCGAACAGGCGGACACCGCGACGTTGCTCTCGAGTCCGCGCCACCCCTACACCCGTGCGCTCATCGGGGCCCTGCCCTCGGCCGTGCGCCGGGGTGAACGGCTGCGGACGGTCGCAGGCTCCCCGCCCTCGCTGCTGGAGGCGCCGGCGACGTGCCGGTTCGCCGACCGTTGCCCTCTGCACGAATCCGCGTGTGACACGTGGAGCACCGAACTGATCGACCTCGGCAGCGACCACCTCAGTCGGTGCCGCCGAGCGACCGAGACCACCGTCGAGTTGTCCAAGCAGAACAGGGAGAGTGTCCGCTGATGTCGAGTGAAACGCTGCGAGTGGGAGTTGTCGGGACGGGTCGCTGGGCCGTCCGCTCGCACATCCCCGGGTGGCAGCGCGACTCGCGCTGTGAGGTCGTCGGGGTCGCCGACCAGGACTACGCGGCGGCCAAGCAGGTGGGCGAGGACTTCGGCATCGCCCGGGTGGCGACCGACTGGCGTGAACTGGTCGAGGACCCGGAGATCGACGTCATCGACGTCGTCACCTCCGACACCGCCCACTTCGAGGTGAGCATGGCCGCGCTGGAGAACGGCAAGCACGTGCTGTGCGAGAAGCCCGTGAACCACGACTACCGCGAGGTGATCCGCGCGGCCGACCTCGCGGAGTCCAAGGGTCTGAAGACCAAGCTCGGCTTCACCTTCCGCTACGCCCCGGCCACGATGTACGCGGCCGAGCTCATCTCGCAGGGGTTCGTCGGCACGCCCTACATGGTCAACGCCTTCGAGCAGAACAGCCAGTGGCTCGACCCGTCGACCCCGCTGCGTCAGGAGCGTGGCCACCCCGACCCGGACTACATCCAGGTCGCCTCCATCGAGGGTTACGGCGCGCCGGTCATCGACATCATGCACTGGTGGATGGACGCGCCGATGCAGTCCGTGGTCGGCACGATGCGCAACTTCGTGCCCGAACGCATCCTGCGCAGCACCGGCGAGATGACCCGGGTCAACATCGACGACGGTGACATGTTCATCGCCGAGTTCGGTGGCGGCGGGCTCGCCTCGGTGCAGTCCTCGTTCGTAACCGTGGGCAACTACCCGGGTATCGAGGTGCGCATCTACGGCTCCGAGGGCGCGATCATCGTGCGTCTGGTCGAGGAGAACGGCATCTGCCAGACCATCAAGACCGCGAGCAAGGACGCCGTCGAGTTCGTCGAGCGGGAGATCCCGGAGCGGTTCTTCCCCGAGGGCGGCACCTCCCTGGAACCGTGGCCGCTGTTGTTCTACAGCAACCTCGTCGCCGACTTCGCCACCGAGATCCTCGGCGGCGGCCCGACCAACCAGGGTGACTTCCGGCAGGGCGCCCTGGTGCAGCAGACCATCAACGCGTTCGAGGCGGCGCACCGGCGCCGCGCGTGGGTCGACTTCCCCTACACGGGCGATTCCAGCACCGAAGGTGCTGCGTGAGCGAACCGCTCCACGCGCACGCCTGGGGCCGGTTCGCCACCGCCGCCGCCGCCGACCCGCTCCTCGACACCGCGCTCGACACCGCCACGGGATCGGGCGCCGAGCACGTCGACGTCCGCCTCGTGGAGTGCGAGGAGCACCGCGCGTACCTGGAGAGTTCGTCCGACCCCGACAGTCGGCACGAACGCACCTGCGGCATCGGCGTGCGGGTTCTGGTCGACGGCACCTGGGGTTTCGCGTCGTCCCCGGTCGGTGACGACTCGGACGTCCGCACGGTCGCGACCCGGGCGGTCGCCGCCGCCCGGGCCGCGAACGGCGGTGCCCGGGTACGACTCGCCCCGCGCGCCTCGAGCAGCGGCAGCTGGTCGGTGCCGGTCGGCACCGACCCGTTCGCCGTGCCGGTCGAGGAGAAGTGGGCGCTGCTGCAGGACGTCGTGCGCACCTCGCAGGTCGCCCCCGAGATCGTGCACAGCGTCGCCGGCCTCAACGCCAAGCGGCAGCACAAGCACTACGCCGACTCCGGTGGCTCGCGGCAGCACCAGCACCTCATGGAGACCGGTGCGATGAACCAGGTCGCCGCCGCGGGCCACGGCACGGTGCAACGGCGCAGCTACCCGAACTCGTTCCACGGCAACACCTCGGCGGCCGGCTGGGAATACGTCCGGGAGCTGGACCTGCTCACCCACGCCGACCGCATCGGGCGGGAGGCGGTCGAGCTGCTCACCGCGCCACGCGCCGACCCCGGCCGGGCCGACCTGGTGATCGGACCGGCGCAGATGGCGTTGCAGATCCACGAATCGGTCGGCCACGCCCTCGAGCTGGACCGGATCCTCGGCGACGAGGCCAACTTCGCCGGACGTTCCTGGGTGACCCCTGACGTCATCGGATCGCTGCGGTACGGCTCGGAAGCGGTGACGGTCGTCGCCGACCCCACCAAGCCCGGCACACGCGGCACGTTCGCCTGGGACGACGAAGGCACCCCTGCCGAACGGTCGGTTCTCATCGACCGGGGGATCGTGCGCGGTGTCCTGGGTTCCCGCGACGCGGTCGCCCGCGCCGGTGCGAGTTCCCCCGGGGCGGCACGCGCCGACGGCTGGGGCTACACCCCGGTGTGCTTCGCCACCAACGTCTACCTCGAACCCGGTGCCGGGAGTCTCGACGACCTGCTCGGGCGCCTGGGCGACGGCTACCTGCTCGACGACAACCGCAGCTGGTCCATCGACGAGCGCCGGCTGAACTTCCAGTTCGGCACCGAGGTGGCGTGGGAGGTCAGGAAGGGCAGAAAAGGCCGTCTGCTGCGGGGGTTCTCGTACGGCGGGGTCACCCCCGAGTTCTGGGGGTCGGTCGAGGCCGTGGCGGGGCCCGAGGAGTACCGGGCGTTCGGCATGCCGTGCGGCAAGGGGGAACCCAAGCAGTGGGGCTTCCTCGGGCACGGTGCCGCGCCCACGTTGGTCCGCGACGTCGCGATCGGGGTGGCCGGATGACGAGCGTCGACACGTTCGCCCCGCCGCTCGGAGCCGAGCGCGCGCAGGAGGTGTGCGAGACCGTCCTGCGGCTGTCCGACGCCGATCAGACCGAGGTCGCGGTGCTCGCGCGCCGCGGCGAGCACACGCGCTTCGCCGGCGACCGCATCCACCAACCGCAGGACCTGACCGAGTGGTCGGTGTGGGTGCGGGCGGTGGCCGGGGGCGGAACCGGCCGGGCGGTCACCAGCGACCTCGACGACCTCGGCCCCGCCGTGCGTCGCGCCGTCGAGGCCGCCCGCGGCGACCGCGGCCCGGCCACCGACGTCAACGCCGCAGCCCCGGCCGCGACCATGACGGCCCTGCTGTGGGACCCGGCCGTCGAGGGGTTCGGCATCGAGGAACGCAGCGAGCTCGCCCGGCGTGCCCTGCGCGCCGCGAGCGCCTCCGGGGCCGAGATCGCCGGCGTCGTCTCCCGCGCCGTCACCGAGATGGCCGTTGCCACCAGCAACGGTCGCCGCCGCCACACCGCCGCGACCGAGGTCGGTGCCGGGCTCACCGCCGCCGTCGACGACGGTTCGTCGCACTGGGTCGACCTCGACCGCCGCCTGGGCGCCCTCGACGTCGCCGGGGCCACCGCCCGTGTGCTGGGAAACGCGCGACGGATGCGCGGCCGACAGCCACTGGAGCCCGGCACCCACGACGTCGTGCTCGGCCCGGTCGCCGTGGGCGGCCTGCTCGAGAGCGTCGCGTCGTTCGGCTTCACCGGCTCCTCCCTCGCCGGCGGCACCGGACTGGTCGCCGACCGGGGAGGCGAGCAGGTGACGGGCCCGTCGATCACGCTCGCCGACGACGCGTTCCATCCCCGTGGCCTGCCGATCCCCATCGACTGCGAGGGTTCCGACAAGCGTCGCGTCGCGTTGCTCGAGGCGGGGCGGATCGGCGACGTCGTCACCGACCTCGTCACCGCCGGCCGCCTGGGACGGACGTCGACGGGTCACGCCCACATCGCGCGCGAGTCCCCGCCGGAACCGACACCGGCGAACATCGTGCTGGCCGCGGGCGACTCCACGGTGGCCGAGTTGATCGCCGGGGTCGAGAACGGCGTGTTCGTCGAACGCTTCTGGTACCTGCGGGTGGTCGACCCGGTGCGCACGACGCTCACCGGCGTGGCCCGCGACGCCGTGTGGCGCATCGAGAACGGTCGGCTCACCACGCCGCTCACCGGTGGCCGGTGGACCGAGTCGGTGCTCGGGGTGCTCTCGCGGGTCGACGGCATCTCCTCGGAGGTGTCGGCCCAGGCCATCCCGAACATCTGGAACGGAGCCGTCACCGCGCCCGCCCTGCGGGTGCGCGGCTTCACCTTCGGCCCGGCCGCGGCCCGGCCCTGACCGGTACGACAGACCTCGACGTGACTGGGAGAAACCCGTGACAGTGCGCACGAACGCCGACCGCCTGGTGACCCAGGTGCTGGCCGGTGAGGTGTGGCCCGCGATGGGTGACCGCCACGCCTACCGGGTCGACGCCGACCAGCAGCCGTTCCTGCTGCCCGGCATGGGGGCCGTGACCCTCGGGGTGCACCTCGGCGACCCCGCCACGGGCTGGGCGACCGACCACCTGGAGCCCGGCCTGTCGGTGCGGCACCGGGAGGTCGGCGCCAACTACGGCTTGCAGTTCCTCGCCTGCGTCGGCAACCGTGTCACCGTCGCGTCCGGCCCCGGCGCCGGCGGTGTCGGGGTGGTGATCGGTCAGCACGCGTACGTCCTGGTCGACGCGCCGGACGCCGTGCTGGAGAACGTGACGGTCGGCGACCAGGTCACGGTGCTGGCCCGCGGTCAGGGTCTGCGGCTGCTGGACCACCCCGACGTCGTCGTGAAGAACCTCGACCCGTCGGTGCTCGAGGGGTGGGGCCTCACCACCCTGCCCGACGGCCGACTCGAGGTGCCGGTCGCGATGCACGTGCCGGCGGCCGCGGTCGGCGCCGGAGCCGGGATGGCCAGCGAGTACGCCAACACCGACCTCATGGGCGCCTACGCCGGTCAGTCCGACGACCTGTCGCTGGGATTGGAACCGTTGCGGATCGGGGACTTCGTGGCCATGGCAGACCAGGACCACCGCTTCGGGCGGGGTTTCCGGCCCGGGTGGACGACCATCGGGGTGATCTCGACCGGTCAGTGCGCGCTGTTCGGCCACGGCCCCGGCCCCAGCAGCCTGCTGTGCGGCCCGAGCGAGGCGTTCGCGGTGCGGGTCGACGACCGGGCGAACCTCGGCGTCGCGACGGGAGCCCTGGCGTGAGCACGACCCTGCGTCCGGGCGCGATGAACCTCGTCGGGTTCGTCGAGCAGCCCGAGTCGTCCGACCACCCGTACGAGATCGACGTCGACGGCCGTCCCTACGTGCCGACGGGTACCGCGGGCATCGTGCTGGGCGTGGAGCTCGGCGATCCGGTCGACGCCCTCGACGCCGACCACGTCGCACCCGGCGTCACCATCGCCCACCCCGACCCGGCGGCCCGGCACGCGTTGACCTCGTTGTCGTGCGTGGGCAACCCGGCGGTGGTCCGCACCGGTGCGGCGGCGGGCGAGCGGGGCGTCGTGGTCGGCAAGCGCGGTGAGGCGGGGCGGGTGATCGTCCACTTCCCGCAGGACGTCCTCGCCGCGCTGCGACCGTCCGACCAGATCTCGGTGCGCGCGTTCGGCCAGGGAGCTGCGGCACCGGTCGCGGGCGTCACCGCGCTCAACGCCGATCCCGGTCTGCTGGCGTCACTGGTGACGGCCACCGGCGACGCCGTCACGGTGGGCGTGCGGACGTGCCTGTCCAGTCAGGTGTGCGGCAACGGCATCGGCCGCCCGGCCCACGCCTGGGACGTCGACCTCACCCTCGGTCACGACGCCCCGACGCTCGCGATCCTCCGCTTCGGGGACCTGGTGGTGGTCGACGACCTCGACGCCCGCACCAACCTCGGGTACCGGTCGGGGTGGTGCACCGTGGGTGTGGTCGTGCACGGACCGAGCCCCCGGCCGGGGCACGGTCCGGGCTTCCTGCCGCTCCTCTCGGGCCCCGCGGACCTGCTGCGCGCCGAGGTCGATCCGGACCACGAGGGGATCTCCACCTCGCGTCTGGCTTCGCCGACCGGCGTCTCACCGGAGAGGATGTGACCATGCTCGAGCACCTGTCACTGCCTGAGGTCGCCCGCCGCAACCTCCGTCGCCGGATCCTCAACGACGAACTGCCGGCGGGTGCACGTCTGGTGGAGACCACTCTCGCCCAGGAACTCGGCGTCAGCCGGGCGACCATCCGCGAGGCCATGCGGCAACTGGCCGCCGAGGGGCTCATCGAGATCCACCCGCGGCGACAGAGTGTCGTCACCCGGATGAGTGCCGACGACGCCCGCGACGTGCTCTACGCGCGGTACGTGCTCGAGACCGGCGCCGCCCGGCGCATCCGGGCCGGCGCGCGCCCGGCCCTCGGCGCCGCCATGAAGGACGCTCTCCAGGCGATGGACAAAGCGGCCGCGGACGACGACGTCGAGAGTCTCGTGGAGGCGGACATCGCGTTCCACCGCAGCATCCTCGAGGCGTCGGGGGCGCGTCGGGTCCACGACCTGTGGGAGACCATCAACGGGCAGATGGGAGCGCTCATGAGGTCCGCGATCGACCGACAGCAGCTCGCGCTCGGGTCCATCCGCGCGCTGCACGAACCGTTGCAGCATGCACTGCTGGCCGGGAGCGCGCGCACCGTCGAGAAGTGCCTCGCCGACCACTATCTCGACACCGACGCCGGCGTGCACCACAAGGACGACGGTCGGTGACGGCGACGCCCGATCCGTTGACCTGGGCCGTGCTCGGCACGGCCAACATCGCCCGGGCGCAGTTCCTCCCCGCCCTGGCCGAAGCAGGTGGCCGACCCCTGGTGGTGGCCGGACGCGACGGCGAACGGGCGCGAGCCTTCGCCGACGCGGTGGGGGTCGAGCGCGGTGTGGAGGGGTACGAGGCCGCACTCGAGGACCCGGCCGTCGAGGCGGTCTACGTCGCGCTGCCGAACGCGGCGCACGCCGAGTGGACGATGCGGGCGCTCGAGGCGGGCAAGGCCGTCCTGTGCGAGAAGCCGTTGTGCACGTCGCCCGGGGATGTCGGCTGGGTCCTCGGGGCCGCCGAGGCGACGGGCGGGTTGCTGTGGGAATCGTTCGTGTTCCCCTTCGGTCCGCAGTTCCTGCGTGTGGTCGAACTCCTCGCCGAGGGGGTCGTCGGAGAGGTGCAGGAGATCCAGTCGTCGTTCCACTTCGCCCTGCGCCGGGCCGACGACATCCGGCTGTCGGCGGGCCTCGGTGGCGGCTCCATCGCCGACGTCGGCTGCTACCCGGTGCGGCTCGCCCAACTGCTGTTCGGGGCGGCACCCGAGCGCGTCGCGGTGAACGCCAGCCACCGGGGCGAGGTCGACGTGTCCGCCGCGGGCGTGCTCGACCACCCGGGCGGTGGTCGACTGGTGTTCTCCTGCGGGTTCGAGCGGCCCTACGACACCACCACCCGCATCCTCGGCAGCGAAGGCCGGATCGAGATCGACAACCCGTACCACCCCGGCGCCGACGACCGCCTGACACTCGTGCGTCCGGGCCACGAACCGGTCCAGGAGCGTGCGATGACCGACCAGCGCAGCTTCACCGCCGCGATCCGCCACGTCACCGCTGCCGTCCGCGGGATCGAGGCGCCGCGCCACCTCGCCGCCGACGACTCGCTGGCCACGGCGCGGACGCTCGCCACGCTCCAGGACCACGCGTGACGCAGCACGGGCTGTTCCTGCCGCCGTTCGACGACCTGGCCGACCCGGGTCTCGTGGCCGCACTCGGGGTGGAGGCCGAGCAGGCCGGGTGGGACGGGCTGTTCCTGTGGGACCACCTGCTCTACGCCGAGCCCGTGCGCGCCGTCGCCGACCCCTGGATCTGTCTGGCCGCCACGGCCGCCGCCACCACGACACTGCAGCTCGGAGCGATGGTCACCCCGTTGCCGCGGCGACGCCCGGTGGTCGTGGCCCGGCAGGCGGCGTCGCTCGACCTGCTGTCCGCCGGCCGCCTGACGCTCGGGTTCGGCCTCGGTGACGACGGCCGGGTCGGCGAGCTGTCCCGGTTCGGTGAGCAGACGGATCCGCGGACGCGTGCGGCCATGCTGGACGAAGGCCTGGAGTTGGTGCGGGCCATGCTGTCGGGCGACACCGTGGACCACCGCGGGACGCACTACACCGCGGACGGCGTCACGCTGCTGCCCCGCCCGCACGGCGAGCGACAGCTGCCGATCTGGATCGCCGGCCGCTGGCCGCACCGCGCGCCGTTGCGACGGGCCGCACGCCACGACGGCGCGTTCGTGATCTCCGTCGAGGACGTGGACGACGTCCGCGCGCTGGTCGAGGTCATCCGTCGCGAACGGGGCGGTCTCGACGGCTTCGACATCGTCCTCGAGCTGCCCTCCGACGCCGACGCACCGGCCTGGTCCGCGGTCGACGGTGTCACCTGGCTGCTCACGCGGGTCGGTCCGTACCGGATGGACGTCGCGGACGTCCGGGCTCGCATCGCCGCCGGGCCGCCGTCGCAGGCGTGACGTGGTGGTCGACGGTCGGACGCGGGTCACGTGGTGGCTCGGACGTGGCCCCGCTGCCGACCGGTTCCAGGAGCTGTTCGTCGACCCGTTCAACGACCGACAACCCGCCGTCCACCTCGCGGTCCACGCGCTGGGACACGACGCGCGGAACCGGACGGTCGAAGCCCTCGAGCGCGGCGACGGCCCGGACCTGGTGATGGTGCCGCGCGGCGGGGACTTTGTCGACCTCGCCCGCCGACGTCTGCTGGCCGATCTCACCGGGTACGCGAGGACCCACGGCTGGACGACACGTCTGATGGCGCCCGCCACCCGGCTCGCGACGGTCGGCGGCGCGTTGTTCGGACTGCCGCGCAGCGCCGAGACGATGTTCCTGCTGACCCACCAGGGCGTCGCTCGTCCGCCGATGACGTTCTCGGACTTGGAGACGGCGGCGGACGACGCGCTCAGCGACGGGGTGCTGCCCTTCGGTGCCGGTTGCGCCGACTTCCCCGAATCGTGCGAGCTGCTGTGGACGTTGGTCGTGAACCACATCGCCGGCCCCGCCGCTGTTCGCGCGGCGCTGCGCCACGAACTGCCGTGGACCTCGCCGGCGTTCGTCGCGGCGGTCGAGATGCTGCAACGTTGGTTCCAGCAGGGGTGGTTCGGTGACGGCTACTTCGACCGGACCATTGCGGAGGGGTTGGCGTCGGTCGTCGACGGTCGCGCCGCCATGGCCCCCGCGATGACCGGCATGCTGCCGGCACCGGGTTCCGCCGTCACACCGTCGCCGTTCCCGTCGCGCGATCCAGGACGTGGCGTACCGCTGTACGTCTTCGGGACGGCGAGCTTCATCGGGGTCAACGCAGCGTCCCCTGTTCCCGGGCACGCGGTGGCTGTTCTCGACGCCCTGTTCCGTCCCGAGGTCCGCAGGCGGTTCGCGGCCGGCGAGCCCGGCGACTGGAACATCCCGTTGGCCGATCCGGATGCGGCGGCGATCGAACGGGTCGCGCCACCCGTGTTCGCCTCCCCGGCGGTCGGGCTCGCCCGTGCCGTCGCCGCGAACCACTTCGGCTTCGCCAGTTGGTCGTTCCTCTCGCCGGCCGCGGAATCCGTCGTCGTCGAGCAGGTTCCTGCGCTCGCCCACGGCCGGCTGAGCGCACGTCAGCACCTCGAGGACCTCGCCGCCGCCCACCGGTCCAGCCCGGCGCCGGGCGTCGACTGACCCGACCACGAGACCGCGGCAGCGTCAGTCACCCGGCGACACGGGAACCGGAGCCCCGGGCGAGATGAGGTCGTCGTTCCTCAGGGCTTGCCAGAACTGCGCCGGGACGCACTCGGCCACCGCCGCGGCATCCTCGACGACACGGCCCGGGCGCGTCGCCCCCGGGACCACCGCGACGGCCGCGGGGTGGGCGAGACAGAACTGGAGCGCCGCCGCCTTCAGGCTGACACCGTGTGCAACGGTGGTCTCGCGGAGTCGGTCGACGCGAATCCGGACCTCATCCGACGGCGGGCCGTAGTCGAAGTGCGGCCCGCCGGCGAGGATCCCCGAGTTGTACGGGCCCCCGACCACCATGTCGACACCCGCGGACACGGCGGCGGGGAGCAGCCGCTCCAGGGCGCGGTCGTGCTCCAGCAGGGTGTAGCCGCACGCCAGGAGGAAACCGTCGGGGTGCACCTCGTCGAGCGCCAGGACGAGCTCGATGGGCTCCGTGGGGTTGGTGGCCACGCCCCACGCACCGATCACGCCTGCGTCGCGCAGGCGGTCCAACACCCGGAACGCGCCCGTCCGGCACGTGGCGAGATGGTCCAACCACGCGTCGCCGTGGACGTTCTGTGCGACGTCGTGCACCCACACGACGTCGAGGCGGTCGGTGCGCAACCGCGTCATGCTGTCCTCGATCGACCGCAGGGTGGCGTCCGCGGAGTAGTCGGCCACCACCGGATGCGGACGGCCGCTGGCGAACAACCGCGCGCCCGCGTCAGGACGTGACGACACGTCCTCCTGCACGATGCGACCGACCTTGGTCGCGATCGAGTACGCGTCGCGGGGGTGGTCGGCGAGGGCTTCGCCGAGCCGTAGTTCGGCGAGTCCGGCGCCGTACGCCGGTGCCGTGTCGAAGAACCGGACCCTGGACACCCACGCCGCCGCCACGGTGGCGTGGGCGTCCTCGTCGGACACCGCACGGAACATGTTGCCGAGGGGTGCGCTGCCGAACCCCAGTCGGCTGCGAACGGCCGATCGCAGGCCCGTCACCCGTCGAGCGAGTCGGACTTGGTGTACTTCAACGAGTCGAAGTCGACGGTGCGGTCGCCGGGTGCGACCCAGTCGGCCGCGTTCGACGCGTCGACCAGCGTCGCCGGCATGACCGCGGACTTCGGAGCCGACCCCGCCTTGACCTCCTGGGCCATCAGGACGAACAACCAGCCCATCTCGACGTTGTTCGGGTCCCACGTGGCCGTCAGTCGCCCCTGCTTGATGGCGTCGACGGCGTCGGAGTCGCCGTTCGACCCGGTGATGATCAAACCGTCGGAAGTGCCGTCGGACACCTTCTTGCCGGCGGCGAGCACGGCCGCCGACGCGCCCAGGGCCGAGGCGTCGTTGTACGCCCAGACGCCACTGAGGTCGGGGTTCTTGGTCAGGACGTCCGCGATCAGTTTCTGCCCACCGGCGGAATCGTCCGACGTGTTGGACACGTGCGCGACCACGTCGAGGCCCGCCACCTTCGCGGCGTCGGTGAAGCACTTGGTGTTGGCGTCGATCGACGGGACGCCGTCGAGGCCGATGGTCGCGACCTTGCCGCCGGGGTCCTTCTTCGCGAACATCTTCGCTGTCTGCGCCCAGGGGCCGTCGGCCGTGCAGAGCTGCGTGCTTCCCCACACCGCGTTGGTGATGCCGTTGTCGTTGGAGTTGACGCCGATCAACGGGATGCCCTGCGTGACCACCTGGTTGTAGACGCCGGCCGTGGCGCCCGGGTCGAGCGTCCAGGTGCCGATGACGTCGGGGTTGCGTTGGAGCATCGTCATGATGTTCGTGATCTGCTTCGACGCGCTCACCGCCGAGTCGAGCGAGTCGAAGGTCGAGCCCGACACCGAGGCTGCGGCTTTCGCGCCCTGGTCGAACTGCTGTTGTCCGGGCTGCGCCGCGACGGGCGAGGCGTAGTCGATGCGGAGCTTGGCGCTGGGCACGCCACCCGAGCCCCCGGCCACGGTCGCGGCGACGCCCGACGTGTCGCCACCTGTGGAACCACCCGAGCTCGAGCAGGCCGCGAGGGTGCCGACGAGCAGGACGCTCGCGACGGCCGGGGTGAGATACCTGAAGCGCATGAGGAGACCTTTCGAGAGGGTGGGTGGGGCGCTGTGGGAGGGCAGCGCGACAGAGCGCGCGGACCAGGGCGGTGCAGAGGAAGGGGGATCAGCGGTCCCGGCCGCAGAGCCGGACCGGTGTCAGCCGTGAACAGGCGACACAGGTGGTGCCACCGCCGACGTCGTCAGCTGCTTCGGGCGGCGTCGGAACCAGGAGCGCGACCGAGCCGTGCTCAGCAGGACCGCGAGCAGCAGGATGCCGCCGTTGACCGTGCCCTGCCAGAACGCCGAGACCTCGCTGATGGTCAGGCCGTTGGAGATGACCCCGAGGAACAAGACCCCGAGGACGGTGCCGAAGACCCCGCCGTCGCCGCCGACCGGCGCGGTACCACCGATCAGCACCGCGGCGAGGACGGCGAGCAGCTGGGTCTGATCGACCTGCGGAGCCGCACCCGACAGACGCCCGACCTGGATCAGGGCGCCGACACCCGCCGCGACGCCGGCCAGGGCGTACGTCGACAGTTCGACCCGGACGACGTTGATGCCGTTGATGCGGGCCGCCTCGCGGTTGGAGCCCATCGCGAACAGCGAACGCCCGTACGCCGTGTAGCGCAGGACGGCACCCGCGACCAGGGCCAGCACCACGTCGAAGATCATCAGGTACGGCACCCCGGCGACCTTGCCGGTCATGAAGGTGCGCAGGGGAGAGAACCCGTCGGCGGTGAAGACGCCGATCGTGGCGCCGTTGTTGCTCACCAAGGCGATCGAGGTGAACACCGACATGGTCCCGAGCGTCACCACCAGGAAGGACATCTTGAGTCCGGCGATCAGCACCCCGTTCAGCAGACCCAGCACGAGGCCCACCGCCACGGTGACCAGCAGCGCCACGGCGAACGGCGCCCCGTGGGAGAGCGCGAAGCCCATCGCCATCCCGGCGAGGGTGGTCGCCGCTGCCGTCGACAGGTCGAGTCCGCCCGAGATCACCACGAGCGTCGCACCGACAGCGAGGACCAGCACCACACTGTTGCTCGCGACGACGTTGGTGATGTTGCCCCAGGTCATGAAGATCGGCTGGGTCGCCCAGAGGTAGACCACCACGACGGCGAAGGCGATCGCGAGACCGGTGTGTTTGCCCAGGGAGGGCCGTCGACGCGAGGCCCGGCGTGGCTCACGGGCCGCGGCCGCCGGCTCGACCGGCGCTGTCTTCTCGATGTCGATCGTTGTCACGAGGTTGCTCTCTTCGGACGGTGGACGGGAGGGAGGTCGGAGGTCGTCATGACGCGCGTTGCAGGGGACGCCCGGAGACGGCCACGCTCGCCACGGACTCCTCGTTCATGTCGTCGGCGGTCAGGCGCTCCCGGACGCGTCCCTGGTGGTAGACGAGGACCTCGTCGGCGAGACCGAGCAGTTCCGGGATCTCGGACGAGATGATGATGACGGCGGCACCGTCGGACACGAGTCGCTGGAGCAGCTGGTAGATCGTGCTCTTGGCTCCGACGTCGACGCCACGGGTGGGCTCGGAGAGGACGTACACCGTGCAGCCCCTCGCGAAGAGTCGCCCCAGTACGACCTTCTGCTGGTTGCCTCCGGACAGCGTCGAGATCGTCACCCCGTGGTGGGCAGCCACCACGCCGTACCGCGCCATGCTGTCGATCACGCGACGACGTTCCTGACGCACCCGCAGGACGCCGCGGTTGCTGAGGTCCTTCATCCAACTCAACGCGAAGTTCTCGGCGACGCTCCGTCCGGGGAGGATGCACTGGCCCTTGCGGTCCTCGGGGACGAACCCGATGCCGGCCGCGAGTGCGCGAGCCGGGTTGGTGATCCGCACGGGGGTGCCGTCGACGACGACCTCGCCGGTCGCGGGGATGACTCCGCCGAGCGCGAGGCCGAGCTCGCTCTTGCCGGATCCCACAAGTCCTGCGACCCCGAGGATCTGGCCGCGTCGTAGCGTGAACGTTGTGGGCTGCAACAGTCCGTCCGGTGTGGCGAGGTCCTTCACCTCCAGGACGACCTCGCCGGGATCGACCTGGCGCGTGCCGAAGTAGTCCAGGAGGTCGCGACCCACCATCATCCGGACGAGTTGGTCCTCGGGGGTCTCGGGCAGCGGGACCTCGCCGACGAGCTTGCCGTCACGTAGGACGGTGGCGCGGTGGGCGGAGCGGTAGAGCTCGGGCATGCGGTGGCTGATCATGAGCACCGCGACGCCGTCGGCCGCGAGTTGCTCGACGATCGTGAGCAGCCGGTCGGTCGCGGCCTCGGACAGCGATGAGGTCGCCTCGTCCAGGATCAGCAGTCGTGCATCCGTGGAGAGCGCGCGGGCGATCTCCACCTCCTGTTGGAGTTCGAGGCTGAGGGACGAGACACGCGCGCGCGGATCGACGTGGACTCCGAGTCGGTCCAACACCGCTTCTGCCTCGCGGTGGGTGGTGGTCCAGTCGATGAGGCCGGCGCGGGTGCGGGCGAGGCGGCCGAGGAACACGTTCTCCGCCACGGTCAGGCTCGTGGCCAGGGTGAGTTCCTGACTGATGGTCACGATGCCGTGGCTGAGAGCGGCCGCTGGGTTCGGGATCGAGATCGGCTGACCGTCCAGGCACATCGTGCCGCTGTCCGGCTGGTGGAGACCGCCGATGATCTTGGACAGCGTGGACTTGCCCGAGCCGTTCTCGCCGGTGAGGGCGTGGATCTCGCCGGGGTACACGTTGAGGCTGACGTCGTCCAACGCCCTGACACCGGGGAACGACTTGCTGACGCCCTGCACCGTGATGAACGGCGTCCTGGTCCCGCCGCCCGTGCTGGTGTCCGGCATCGCTGTGCCTCTCGTTCGGTCCGCGCGTCGCTGTCTGCGGCGGCGTGATGTTGCGTGACATCGTGGGGAAGGAGACGACCCCGGCGTCGTCGGGCGGTCCGGTCAGCGGGACAGGACGCGTACTTGTTGCGTGCCGGAAACGTGGCGGCGGGCCAGCTTGCGCAGGTCCACCGACTCGTCGGCGAGGACTCCGGCGTCGACCGGCATGCGGGCGTCGATGAGCGCCATGCCCGCCCGCACGTCCCGGCCGCGGTTGACGGCGAACACGCCGACGACCCGACCGGCGCACAGGTGGAACGCCGCGAAACTCGCGTCGTCCCGGTCCCCGCGCAACACCACCTCGTCGGGCCCGCCGAGCTCGCCGGCCGTCTGCACGTTGAGGTCGAACTGGTCGCTCCAGAACCACGGCACCTGACGCGCGGGAGTTGGATCACCCAACATCGACGCCGCGGCGACATCCGCTTGGTCCTGGGCGTTCTGGTAGGACTCGTACCGCACCATCCGCGTCCCGTCCCAGCTCGGCTGCACGGTGACGTCGCCCGCTGCGAAGACGTGCGGGTTGGACGTGCGCGCGGCAGCGTCCACCACGATGCCGCCGTCGACCTCCAGCCCGAGCCGTTCGGCCAGTTCCACCCGGGGTTGCATCCCGACACCCACCACGACGACGTCGGCCGGCAGGACGGTGCCGTCGTCGAGTTCCACCGTGCGCACCCGGCCGTGCACGCCGTGGATGGCCCGGACGCCGACACCCGTGCCGATGCGCACTCCGTGACGGAGGTGGTGCTCCGCCACGAAGCCGCCCCACTCCGGGCCGAGGCCACGGGCCAGCGGGATGCTCGCAGCCTCGACGACCGTCACGTCGCACCCCAGCTGACGGGCGCTGGCGGCGACCTCGAGGCCGATGAAACCACCACCGACCACGACGAGTCGGCAGCCGTCCGCCAACTGCGCCGCGAGGTGGAGCGCCTCGTCCAGGTCCCGCAGCGTCGAGACGCCCTCGAGGTCGGCGCCGGGCACCGGGAGACGAGCGGGGCGCCCGCCCGTGGCCAGGAGGACCTCGTCGGCGCGGAGTCGCCGGCCGGATGCCAACGTCAGCTGACGGTCGCTCGCCGACACCTCGACGACCGCGTCGCCGGTGACGAGTTCAACGTCGATCTCGGCCCAGTCGTTGCGCAGGACAACGCTCGCGGCGTCGGCGTGGCCGTGGAGCACGGCCTTCGACAACGGCGGCCGCTCGTACGGCGCGTGTGGTTCTTCTCCGACGAGCACGAGGCGACCGTCGAAACCCCTGACACGCAAGGCTTCCGCGGCTCGCAAGCCAGCCAGGCTGGCACCGACGACGACGAACACCGAGCTGTCCAACACGGTCCTCCAGATGACGGCGTCGCGTTCTCCTGCGACGGGCGCGAGCTTGCTGTGGCGGACCCTCAGTGCATGGTGGCGGCGATCCGGCGGGCCTGGGTCTTCATCGCGGTCTCGAGCTGACCGACCGCGGTCACCTTGCCGGTGACACCGGCGCTGATCGCCCCCACCACCTTCCCGCTGGCCATGACGATCGGCACCGCGATCGCGGAGGAGTCCATGCGGATCTCGTTGCGCACCCAGGCCACGCCGGTCCGACGGATCTCCGCGATCTCGTTGGTCAGGCGGTCGGGTCCGCTGATGGTGTACGGCGTCATCGCGACCAGGGGCTCGGACAGCACGGCGGCGAGGACCTCGGGCGGACTGAAGGCGAGGATGGCCTTTCCCGTGGCCGTGCAGTGCATCGGCGCGCGCGTCCCGATCCCCATCCAGAAGCTGGAGTGGTCGCGCCCCGGCGCCCAGATCTTGTCGACGCACCGCACACTGCGCGTGCCGTGGGGCACCGAGAGGTTGAACGTCAACCGGAAGGCGGCGAACAGTTCGGCGAGGTAGGGGTGTCCGACCTCCGCGAGCGACTCGGAGGACGGTGTCATGTCGCCGAGCTCGGCGAGCCGGGCTCCGAGCTGGAACACCCCCGCGGACCGCTCGACGACGCCCCACTCGACCAGCTCTCCGCACAGCCGGTGCACGGTCGTCTTCGAGATCCCCGACTCCCTCGCGAGCGCGGTGAGTCCGAGCGGCCCGTGCGCCGCCATCGTCTCGATGAGACGTCGTACCTTCTCGATCACCGAGGCGGCGCCCATGTCGGTGGTCATCTCGGCCTCGTCGAAGGTGTGCATCGGTCGGGTCATGCTGGCCTCTCGGTCTCGGTGGCACAGGTCCGGCGCCGTTGGCGGCTCCAGCCTGACCCGCCCGCCCCCGAGGGGGATGTCGGCGACGTTGCGGGTCGGTGAACGCCTAGGTGTTGGTCGTCGCCGAGTCGAGGAAGGCCGTGACGACAGCGGTGAAATCGGCCGGTCGTTCCTCTTCCATGTGGTGCGCGGCCCGGTCCATCAGGTACACGTCGCCGTACGGGGCGATGTCCGAGAGGAGCACCGGGTACGTGTCCTGCACGAAGATGTCCTGCTTGCCGTAGAGGAACAGGATGCGCGCCTGCACCGTCGCGAGCTTGGCCTCGAGGTCGTCCGCGTCGCCCATCGCGCCGGGCGTGGTGCCGAGGTAGGTCTGCCCCTCGGTGCAGCTGTAGACGTAGCGGAGCTCGACCCGGTCGTCCTCGACCGCGTCGGGGCCGGTGTACTCCAGTCGGCTCATGATCGCGACGATCTTCTCGCGCGACGGGCCGTCACCGCCGTAGTAGTTCGCCCACGCCGTCGAGCCCTCGAGCCCGTACTCCGGGGTGCGGGCGCCCCGCCCGCGGTCGATCGGCTCACTGCCGGTCACGACCATCTTGCGGACGAGGTCGGGGCGCGCGGCCGCGAGCGCGATGGCGGTCGAACCCCCGATCGAGTTGCACACGAAGTCGGCGCCCGCGACGCCGAGGGAATCCAGCGCGGCCGCCACCTTCTCGGCGTGGAAGGTCCACCGCGGGCCGCGGACCGAGGTCCTCGGGGAGAAGCCGTAGTTGGCCAGGTCGACGAGGATGACCCGACGGTCCGCAGCGAACAGCGGCACCACCGGCGCGAAATCGGTCCAGGAGGTACAACCCGGCCCGCCTCCGTGCAGGAACACCGTCGGCCGACCCTCGCCCACCTCGGCGATCCAGAGCTGGTCGCCGTCACCGGCCGGAACGAGCCGACCCTCGGGCGCACCCAGGGAGTACACCGCGTCGAGTGCGGAAGCGGTGGTCGTCATCGCAGGACTCCTCGTCGTCTGTGCGCGCTCTCCGGTCGGAGCACGACGGGTGCTGACGCTAGGAAGCGGGGATTTCGTGTCGACCGCGAAGTCCGCTGAGCGGGACGGCCCCCGTTACTTCTGAGTTACGGCGCGACGCGCGAGAGGTCGGCCCGTGTGGGAGGTGACGGACGGTCCGTTCAGTGGTCCACCGCGTTGATCGAGCCCGGTCGGCGTGATTCCAATGACAGCCATGACCGTCTCCCCGCGGCGGCGGGTCCGACCGGGTCGTCCCGGCCGGTGATCCGACGAGGACACCGGCCCCGCCTCCGCGCGGTGATCACGCCGCGGCGCGCGGCCGCGACGGCGTACGTGACCAGCCTGCTCCTCGCGGCGCTCGACACCCACGTCGTGAACATCATGCTGCCGACCCTCACGCGTGACTTCGACGCGTCGCTCGAGTCCGTGAAGTGGGCGGTGCTCGGCTACGTGCTCGCGTTGGCGATCGCGATGCCGGTCGCGCCGTGGCTGTCGGCCCGGTTCGGCGAGCGACGTGTGTTCGTCCACGCGACCGTCTGGTTCGTCGTGGCGAGCGCCGCCTGCGGACTGGCCCAGACGTTGTCGGAACTGGTCGCGGTCCGCGCGGTCCAGGGCGCGGCCGGTGGCCTGGTCGGGCCGATCGCGACCGCGATGCTGTACCGCACGTACCCCCAGGGCGAACGGGCACGGATGACCCGGCTCCTGCTGATGCCGATCGCCCTCGGGCCGGCGATCGCGCCACCGCTGGGCGGTCTGCTGGTGGACCACCTGTCGTGGCGCGCCGCGTTCTTCCTCAACGCGCCGATCGGGTTGGCGACGGCGGCGGTGGTCCTGTTCGGGCTGGAGCGTGACGGCCCGGGCGTGCGGGAGCGACTCAACGTGGTCGCGTTCCTCGCCGCGGCGATCGGTCTGAGCGGGGTGCTGTACGCGCTGGGCGAGGCACCGAACTCGGGGTGGGCCGACCCTCGCACCGTGGTCGTCACAGCGGTCGCCGTCGCGGCGCTCGCGACGTTCGTCGGACTCGAACTGCGGGCGCGCACTCCCCTGCTCGACCTGCGGATGTTCGCCGAGCCGGTCTTCCGCGCCAGCAGTGTGGCCACCGGGTTCCAGACCTTGGCCTTTCTCGGTGGGATGTACTACGTCGTGCCACTGCTCCTGCAGGAGGTGACAGGGCGCACACCGTTCGAGGCTGGCCTGGTGCTCGCCGCTGTCCCCGTCGGTGTCGTGCTGTCCACGCAGACGGTCGGGCGCGGCTACGACCTGCTCGGCCCACGGACGATGGTCGTGATCGGGCAGGCGTCGTTGGCCGGGGCGCTCGTCACGACGAGTCGACTCGCAGACCACTCGCCGATGTGGGTCTTCGTGCTGCTCATGTTCCTCGCCGGCTTCAGCAACGGCATGGCCATGGTGAGCCTGCAGACGACGATCTTCTCCCGCACCGCGCCCCGCGCTCTGACCCGCGGTGCGACGTTGCTCAACGTCAACCGCCAGGTCGCGACCGCGGTCGGCGTCGGCGTCGCCACCGCGGTGATCACCTCCGGCGCGGGGGCAGCTGCGACGGGCGGAGGTCCGTACCGCACGGCACTGCTGATCGCGGCGGGGTTCTCCGCGTGTGCCGCCCTCGCCGGCCTCGCCCTGCCCGGTCGCTCGGCGGCGGTCGCGCTGACGCGCTCGGACGCTGTCATCACACCACCCCACGAGGAACTGTCGACGGCTCCGGGCTGATCCGGGCCGACGTGACGGTCAGCGGTTCGCTCAGCGGACCAGTTCGTTGCGATGAAACACGGCGCACCCAGAGTGGGCTCACCTCATCGACCGACCGCCCGAGAAAGGCGATTCGATGTCCACCGCGTTGCACCTGACCACGACGGGCGTGCTGTCGGCACCCGATGACGTCGCGCACACCATCGAGACGCCGGAGGGACCGGTGTACTACCTCGACATCGGCCACGGCGAGCCCGTCGTGCTGGTGTCGGCCTGGGGTCCCCAGCCAGGGTCGACGGCGTGGCTGCTCTACCGCCGCGCCCTCGACATCCTCACGCGGACCCGACGGTGCGTCGTCGTGGAGCTCACCAACTACGGCCACACCGGCCCGGTGACCTACCACGAACCGGTTCACGACGTCGTGGTGCGCGCGGTCGTCCGCGTCATGGACCACCTCGGGATCGACAAGGCGCCGTGCGTCGGCACGTCGATGGGCGCCACCACCTGCCTCGACCTCGCGTTGCAGCATCCCCACCGTGTCGAGGCGCTCGTGATCGGGGCGTGCCACGCGTCGACCGGTGGCGACCCGTACCTGCTCGCGCCGTTCCCCGGCGAGGTCGCGCGGCTGTTCGCCGAACTCCACGACGACCCCGCGAGTCGGGACAAGCTCGTCCGCCTGCTGCGGGGCCTGTGGTTCGACGACAGCATCGTGACCGACGAGTTCGTCGACGAGCTGATGGCGTTCCGGGCCGAGCACGCCGACCACTGGCAGGCGGCTCGGAACTCGGTCAGTGTCGACCACAGCAACGTCGTCGACCTGCACACCGTGACGGTGCCGACCCTGGTGGTCCACGGCCGGTTCGACCGGATGGTCCCGTTCGAGCAGGCCCTGTTGTTCCTCAGTCACATGCCGAACGCCGACGTCGTCCTGCTCAACGAGTGTGGTCACTGGCCGCCGATGGAGCGTCCGGAGGCGTGGGCGTCGGTCGTCCTCGACTTCCTGGCGCGGTGCAGCTCGAACGGAGTGGCCACGTGATGACGGTCGACCCGAGCCAGGTGGACGCGGACGGACTCGTGGAGTGGACCGAGGTCGGTCCCGCCGACGCGATCGAGGTGAACACGGCGCAGGTCCTGGCGCTCACCCCTCCGGTCGCCGTGTTCCACCTCGAGGACGGCTTCCACGCGACCGACGACACCTGCACCCACGCCGAGTACTCCCTCGGCAGCGGCTGGATCGAGGACGGGCGGGTCGAGTGCGAACTGCACTTCGCGGCCTTCGACATCAGGACCGGGAAGGCGGCGACGCCGCCCGCCTCGGTCGATCTGGCCACCTATCCGGTGGTCGTCGTGGACGGTGTCGTCTACGTGGACCTCCGGGGCCGACAGGGCTGTGCGATCGCGCAGCTGAAGCAGAAGTGAGAGGAACACCAGCGAGATGAGCCTCATGACTCCGAGCCTCGAACAGGTGGCACCCCGGCCGGCGCCCGGCCCGAACCTCTGGTCCGAGATCATGAACTTCTACATCGCGGAGGCGTGGTTGCTCGACGACCGACGCCTGCGCGAATGGCTCGATCTGTTCACCGACGACATGGTGTACTTCATGCCCCGCCGCAAGAACGTGATGCGGCGGGAGCTGAGCCGGGAGGTGCCTCGCGCGGGCACGGACCTGCCGTTCTTCGAGGACGACCGCCAGCTCATGGAGGTCAGGGTCCAGCGGCTCGAGAGCGGCGCCGCGTGGGCGGAGGAACCGCCGTCGCGGACTCGTCATCTCGTCGGCAACCTCGTCATCGAGGACGTCGACGACGACGACACCGTGCACGCCAAGACCGCGTTCATCTGCCACCGGTCCCACGGCGAGACCGATTCGGCGATGTACTCCGGCTACCGCCAGGACCTCCTCCGGCCCGTCGGCTCCTCGTGGAAGATCGCGCACCGCACGGTCGTGCTCGACGCGAACGTGATCCTCGACAAGAACCTCGCGATCTTCTTCTGACGCTCCTCCAACGCTCGCGAAAGGCCACGACATGACGACCAACCCGACCTACAGCGTGCTCGACCAGGAGACCGGTCGGCTCGACCCGACCATCTACACCGACCCCGAGGTGTACCGGCAGGAGATGAAGAACATCTTCGGCCGGGCGTGGCTCCTGATCGGTCACGAGAGTCTCATCCCGAACCCCGGGGACTTCTTCCACACGTACATGGGCGAGGAGCCCGTGATCCTCTCGCGCGACCGCACCGGCCAGGTCAACGCGCTGCTGAACGTGTGCCGCCACCGTGGCGCGCGTGTGGTGCGCACCGATGACGGCAGCTGCAACTCCTTCGTGTGCACCTACCACTCGTGGACCTACGGCCTCGACGGTTCCCTCGAGTACGTGCCGGGTGAGCAGGAGTTGTACGACGGCCGGATCGACAAGGGGAGCCTCGGTCTCAAGAAGGCACGCGTGGCGACCTACGCCGGACTCGTCTTCGCCACCTGGGACCCCGAGGCGCCCAGCCTGGAGGAGTACCTCGGCGACGGCCGCTGGTACCTCGACATGGAGTTCAACCGCAGCGGCAAGGGAACCGTGGCGTACGGGCCGCACAAGTGGATCCAGCCGGTGAACTGGAAGACCGCGGTCGACAACTGCTCCGACTGGTACCACGTTCCGTACTCGCACTCCTCGGCTGCCAACGCCCTGACCCGCATCATGGGCGCCGGTCGGATCAACCAGTCGACGATCTGGAACAAGAAGGGTCGGCTCGCCTTCGTCAACGGTCACCAGTTCGCGTTCTTCCGCATGCCCGACGACGCGTTCGAGAAGACCGAGTTCGGGGTCGACAAGACCGCGGAGAACCAGCAGGAAGCCGTGTCCCGCCTGGGCGAGCTGCGCGGTTCGCAACTGGCGCTCGGTACGCACAGCCTGTTCCCCAACACCGTGCTGGGTTTCCGGCTGGCGATCCCGCGTGGTCCGCTGAAGACCGAGTTCTGGCACTTCAGCATCGTCAGCGCGGCCGACAGCCCGGAGGCCCAGCGCAAGGAGGCGATGCAACACGCGGCGCAGAACGGTGCCGGCGGCCACTTCGAGTCCGACGACATCGACAACTGGCGACAGGTGTCGGAATCGGGTCTCTACGCCGGCGCCCGCGACATGGGCCAGTACGTCAACATGGGGATCGGCAACACCCACCAGGACGACGTTTTCCCCGGTGCGATCTCCGACCGCTTCGTGTCCGAGGCCAACCACCGCGCCTTCTACCAGCGGTGGGAGGAGTTCATGAACGCCGATTCGTGGGCCGACATCACGCTCGACCCGATGAAGGCGACCTTCGAGGGGTCGGCCGGCATGAACGAGTGACGGCGGCGCCCGCGGCCGGCGACACCACCGTGACCGGGTCGGGGTGGGTGGTCGTCACCACGGGCTGCCGTCGGGGCGGATGAGCAGCTCGCTGAGCACCACGCGTGCCGGTCGGGTCACGGCGTAGGTGATGGCGTCGGCGATGTCCTCGGCGTGCAGGAGGGTGGCGTCGGCGAAGGCGTCCCTCGAGGCCTCGAGGATCTCCGGACGGATGTGCGTGAACAGCTCGGTCGCGACCGGACCCGGTTCCACGAGCACCACGCGGACGTGGCGGCTCGTGACCTCTTGGCGCAGCGACTCGGTGAAGGCGCCGACGCCGTGCTTGGTCAGGGAGTAGACCGCCGAACCCGCGATCGGGACGCGCCCGGCCAGCGAGCTGATGTTGACGATGTCAGCGGTTCCGCGCTCACCCCCGGCGGCGGCGATCAGGTGTGGCAGGACGGCGTGGGTGGTGTAGAGCAGCCCCTGCACGTTGAGGGCGATCATGCGGTCCCACTCCTCGACGGGCGCGGTCTCGGCCGGGCCGATGAGCATGACGCCGGCGTTGTTGACGAGGGTGTCGAGGCTCCCGAAGGTCGCGACGGTCTGGGCGACCGCGGTCTCGGCCTGGTGCCGGTCGGTGATGTCGGCCTCGACGGCGATCGCGTGGCCCCCGGCGGTCGTGATGCGTTCGGCCACCTCGTCGAGGCGGTCCTTGCGGCGCGCGACCAGGGCGACGTTCGCGCCCTGCTCGGCGAGCGACAGGGCGGTGGCGGCGCCGATGCCGCCGCTTGCGCCGGTGACGAGCGCGGTGGTGCCGGTCAGTGAGGTGCTCATGGTGGTTCTCCTGAGGTGGGGTGGCTGTGACGGCCCCGAGCCTGACAGCACCGTAACCGCTACGGCAATGTCGTGTGACACCAGCAACAGCTTTACGGTGGTGTCGTTCTGGAGGGGTTAGCCTCGGGGACGTGACCGGCGACGACGCGACCCGCAGCACCGCGCGCCTGGGACTGGACGCGGCACCCGCGGGCCTGTGCGTGGTGCAGGACCTGCTCAACACCGCGGCCATGACGATGGCGCCGGTACCCGACCTGCTGGCGGACCGGCAATCGGCTCAGGCCTGGCTCGACGCCTCCCTGCGCACCTGGGCCGAGCACACCGGCGCCACCACGCCGGACATCACGGTGGGCCCGCGCGACCTGGCCGCGCTCCGCCAGCTGCGTGACTCGCTGCGCAGCTCGCTGACCCGCGAGGGCAACGCAGATCGAACTCACCCGGTCGACGTGCAGATCTCGGTGGCCGACGGCCACGTGCGCCACGCGCCGCGGGGCGATGGCGCCCGCGCGGTCGCGTCACTCGTCCACCTCGAGACCCTGCTCGCCTCGCACACCGGCACCCTGCGTCGGCTCAAGACGTGTCAGAACCCCGCGTGCGGCGCCGCGTTCTACGACCACTCCCGCAACGCGACCCGGGTCTGGCACGACATGAAGACCTGCGGCAACACGATGAACCTCCGGGCCTCCCGCGCGCGCCGTCGCGAGCAGACCACCGACTCGACCGGCAGCTGACGAGCGGCACCGGGAACGACGGGACCGGAGGGCAGAGCGAGCCGCCGAGCTGTGGCATGGTCGTCGCGTGACCCCCAGGCCCGCCGCCCGCAAGGCCGCTCCCGAGGCCGCGCCGGACGACGGCCGCACCGCGGCGGCCCGCGAACGTGGCGGCACGGTCGGCACCCGGAGGGCGCTGGTCGAGTCGCAGATCCTCGAAGCGGCCACGGAGCTGTTCGCCGCCCGCGGGTTCGCCGGGACCAGCCTGCAGGACATCGCCGAGGCCACGGGGTTGACCCGGCCGGCGCTGTACCACTACTTCTCCAGCAAGGAGGACCTGCTGTCGCAGCTGGTCAAGGAGGTGACGGTCGGACCGGCGACCGACCTGCGTCGCCTCCGCCGCAGCACGTCGATGTCCGTGAGCGAGCGGCTCCACGCGATGGCCGCGGCGGTCGCAGGACTCCAGGCGCGACACCCGGCGCGTTTCCGCATGCTGGTCCGGTCCGAGGGTGACCTGCCCGAGGCGCTCGCGACCCCCTACGACGCGGGGCGGCGCAGCGTGCTGCGGGAGTTCTCATCGGTCATCGACGAGGGTGTGCGCTCCGGCGAGTTCCGAGCGGTCGACCCCCGGACCGCCGCGCTGGGCATCATCGGCCTCTGCAACTGGGTCGCGTGGTGGCACCGCCCGGGCGACGAGGTCGAGGACCAGCGGGTCGTCGCCTCCCTGGCCGACATGGCGCTGTCCTCCGTCGTCGCCCACGACCGCCGTCCGACCGCGGCCGGCGGGCTCGGGCGGGTCGTCGAACTGCTGAAGCAGGACCTCGCGGCGCTCGAACGACTCGCCGCCACCGACGGCCGCGACTGATCTGTCGAGTTCTCGACACATCGGTCGAACGCGAGCACGATGACCGGGTGACCACCTCCCGCGAGTTGCTCGACCTCATCGCCGCCTACGTCGCCGAGCACGGCGGGACGGCCGACGACGACCGGCTGCAGGACATCGCGCAGCGCTTCGACGTCGCCCTGGGTGACGCCATCCTCGACCGCGCCAGCATGGCGAACGAGGCGTGAGCTCCAACTCTTGACACTGACGTAGAATCATCGACGTCAGCGTCAATCAAGGGAGACCGCAGTGAGCGTGCACCGGATCGGACTGGTCGTTCCGAGCTCGAACGTCACCGTCGAGACCGAGATGCCGGCCCTGTTGAACCGTCACGCCGACGCGCAGTTCTCGTTCCACAGCAGCCGCATGCGGATGCACACCGTGTCACCGGAGCAGCTGCGGGCCATGAACGCCCAGCGCGAACGGTGCGTCATGGAACTGGGCGACGCCGGGGTCGACGCGATGCTCTACGCCTGCCTGGTCGCGCTGATGGTCGGCGGCCCGGGGGAGCACCAGCGGGTCGAGGGTGCCGTCGCCGAGCAGCTCGCCACCGGCGGTTCCGAGGCGATCGTCCGCTCCAGCGCGGGCGCGCTCGTCGAGGGTTTGCGGGCCCTGGGTGCCAACCGCATCGCCCTGGTGACGCCCTACCTGCGCCCCTTGGCCGAACAGGTCGTCGCCTGCCTCGAGGCCGAGGGTTTCACCGTGGCCGACTGGCGGGCGCTCGAGGTCGCCGACAACGCCGAGGTCGGCTGCATCCCCGGCGAACGTGTCATGACCGCCGCGCGCGAACTCGACCTCACCGACGTCGACGCACTGGTCATCTCCGCGTGCGTCCAGATGCCCTCCCTCGACCTCGTGGAGGTCGCGGAGCAGGAGTTCGGTCTCCCGGTGCTGTCGGCCGCCACGGCCGGCGCGTACAGCCTGCTCACGGGTCTCGGGCTCACCGTGGACCTGCCCGGCGCCGGTCGCCTGCTCCGGCCCGCCGTTCCCGCCGCCGTCTGACCCGCCGCCCGTCCCACCCGTTGGAGGTCCGTCCCGTGTCCGAGCTCGCCCACACCGTCCGTGGTGTCGACCACGTCGCGTACCCGACCTTCGACCCCGCCGGGACGGTGCGGTTCTACCGCGACGTCCTGGGTTTTCCCGTCGTCCACTCGATCTGTGCGGCGGGTTGGGGTCCGGAGAAGCACCCGGACTTCATCCACTTCTTCTTCGACATCGGCAACGACGACCGGCTGGCGTTCTTCTACTACTTCGGCCTCGAGCCGTTCGAGGGCGGCCCGAAGGGTGACGCGTACTCCCGCTTCGCCGACGACGTCCCCGAGTTCTTCGTGCGGTCGCGGCACCTCGCGATCCACGTGGACAGTGAGGACGACCTGCTCGAGTACCGCCGCCGCCTCGACCGCAGCGACTGGCCGGTCGAGATGCAGATCCAGCACGAGACCATCGAGTCCATCTACACGCACGACCCGAACGGCTACATGATCGAGGTGACCCGCGCGCTGCGGCCCGTGACGCCCCAGGAGGACCTGGACGCCGAGCTGACCATCGACGCCCTGCTCGACGTCGTGGCCGGACCCGACCCGAGCATGGCCGCGCTGCTCACCCGCAAGGCCGAGCTCATCGTCGAACGCGCCGCGGCCTGGCAGGAGCAGCAGGAACAGCAGCAGGAACCGAGCCGGGTGTGACCACGCTGTTCGTGCTCGACGTCCCCGAGAACGTGCCGGTGGCCGACGTCGCCGGCACCGACCCCGCGGTCACCGTCAACCGGATCGGGCCCTACTTCCAGATCGTCGCCGAGGGTCCGATCGTCATCGACCGCCGCGCGACCGGCTGCCGGCACGCGGTCTGGTACTCCAGCGTCGCGGGTCTCGCCGACGGTCGGATCACCCAGCACGACAAGGACGCCCTGCGCGTCGAACCCGGATGAGCGCGCCGACGACGCGGCTCGGCGCCGGACGCTGGGTCGACGCCGGTCGCTTCCCGGCCGGCACGGTGGAGTCCACCCACCAGCTGACGACCTCCGACGGCGCCACGGTGGCCGGGGTGTTGCGCACGGTGCCGGGCGCGGCCGTCGTCGTGTGCCTCGCCCACCCGCGCCAGGACGTCACCCACCACGTCCTGGTCCCGGACCTGCTCTCCGCCGGGTACGCGGTGTGGACCCAGGGCACGCGTTCGCCCAACAACGACGTCGCCCTCCTGCACGAGCAGGCGTTGCTCGACGTCGCCGCCGGCCAGGTCTTCGTGCGCGAGCAGGGGTTCGAGCAGGTCGTGACCCTCGGCCACTCCGGGGGCGGGACGCTGTTCGCGTACTACCACGAGCAGGCCGGCCGGCCGCCGGGCGAACGGATCGCGCGGGGGCCCTCCGGGCGGCCGACCGGGTTCGCCGACGCCACGATGCCGGCGCCCGACGGTGCCGTGTTCATGGCGCCGCACCCGGGGCAGGGGGCGTTGCTGCTGCGGCTGATCGACCCGTCGGTGGTCGACGAGACCGACCCGCTCGCGGTGGACCCCGCGCTGGACCCGTGGAGCGCCGCCAACGGGTTCCGCGCGGCGCCGGAGTCGTCGCGGTACGAGCCGGAGTTCGTCGAGCGCTACCGCGCGGCCCAGTACGCGCGGGTGGCCCGGCTCGACGAGATCGCCCGGGCGCGCGTGGCCGAGGCCGACGAAGCCCGCCGGGCCGCGAAGGCCGGCGACGACCCGGTGGCCCGGCGGCGGGCCGTCGCCCCCCGGGTGCTGACCGTCTACCGCACCGACGCGGACCTGCGTTCCGTCGACCTCTCGCTGGACCCGAACGAGCGGCCGTACGGCTCACTGTTCGGCCGCCGGCCGGATCTCACCGACTACGGTCTGGTCGGGTTCGGGCGGTTCGCCACCCCGGACGCGTGGCTGTCGACGTGGTCGGGAACCTCGACGTACGCGAGCTTCCTGCGCTGCGCCCCCGCCGTCACCGCCCCGACGCTGCTGATCGAACTGACCGGCGACCAGGCCTGCTTCCCGGCCGACGTCGACGCCATGGCCGGCGCGCTCGGCAGCGCCGACCTCACGCGCTGCAGCGTGGCCGGCACGCACTTCGGCGGGGCCCTCCACGAGGGTGAGCCGACCGGCGCGAGCCTCGCGGCAGCCGAGATCGGCCCGTGGCTCGCCGAGCGTTTCGGCGCCGCGAACCGCTGAACTGTCCACCACAAACTCGTCCTTGACCGCTCGACGTACCTGTCGAATACTCAACGACACCGTCAACACGCGGCCGACGACTCGTCGGCACCGGACGCAAGGGAGCGACTGGGCATGGCTCACGTCATCGGAGTGGACGTCGGGGGGACCTTCACCGACGCGGTCCTGGCCGACGAGAACGGCACGGTCATCGCGGCGAAAGCGCCGTCCACACCACCGGACTACTCCGACGGCGTCCTCGACGTCATCGCGTCACTGGCCAGCCAGCTCGGCACGTCGGTGTCGGAGATGCTGGCCGACACCCACCACATCGCCCACGGCACGACGTCGTCGCTCAACGCCCTGGTGATGGGCAACGTGCCGCCGGTCGGGTTCATCACCACCCGCGGTCACCGCGACTCGATCTACATCATGAACGTCGAGGGCCGGTACCTCGGCAGCTCGCCGGAGCAGCTCCAGAACGTCCTGACCCAGACCAAGTCGCACGGTCTGGTGCCGAAGCGGCACGCCTGGGAGGTCACCGAGCGGCTGGACCGCGACGGCACCGTCATCGTCGCGCTCGACGAGGACGACGTGCGCACCGCGGTGCGGGGCCTGCTCGACGACGGCGTCCGCGCGATCGCGGTCTCACTGCTGTGGTCGTTCCGGAACCCCACGCACGAGCAGCGGATCTGCGAGATCGTGCGTGAGCTCGACCCCGACGTGTTCGTGTCGCTGTCGTCGGAGGTCAGTCCCCGCATCCGCGAGTTCGCCCGCAACGCCACGACCATCATGAGCACCCAGATCGGTCCCGGGTTGCGTGACTACCTCACCTCGCTCGAGGGTCGACTGACCGAGCAGGGTCTCACCGGACCGCTGCTGGTGATGCAGAGCAACGGCGGTGCGGTCGCCGCGAGCGAGGCTCCCGCCACCGCGATCAGCACCGTGGGTTCGGTCCTCACCGGAGGCGTGGTGGGGTCGGTGTCACTCGGCCGGCAGCTCGGGCACCGCAACATCGTCAGCACCGACGTGGGCGGCACGACGTTCCTCGTCGGCCTGGTCGTCGACGGCGAACCGGTCCGCACGTCGTCGACCATCATCAACCACCACCCGATCAACGTCCCGAGCCTCGAGGTGCACGCCATCGGCTCGGGCGGCGGCGCGATCGCGTGGATCGACGCCGGCGGCAACCTGCAGGTCGGTCCGCGCAGCGCCCAGGCCGTGCCCGGCCCCGCCTGTTACGGCAACGGCGGCACCGAACCCACCAACACCGACGCGAACCTGGTACTCGGCATCCTCACCGAGCGCGGCCTGCTCGGCGGGGCCCGCGCCCTGGACCTGCAGGCCGCCCGTGACGCCATCCGGACCAGGATCGCCGAGCCCCTCGGACTGTCGGTCGAGGACGCCGCCGCGGCCATCCACGCCATCCAGAACGCCCAGACCGGCGACCTGCTCCGCAAGGTGGTCGTCGAGGCCGGCCACGACCCGCGCGACTTCGTCCTCTACGCCTTCGGCGGCGCCGGTCCCGCGCACTGCGCCGGATACGCCGCGGAACTCGGCGTCGCCGACGTCATCGTCCCGCTCGGGCAGGTGGCCTCGGCGTTCTCGGCATACGGCCTGGCCGCGTCGGACATCGCCCTCGCGGCCGAGCTGTCGGACCCCGGTCCGTTCCCGATGGACCCCGTGCGGGTCGAGAAGAACTTCGCCCAGCTCGAGACGCAGGTCCGCGACGGCCTGGAGCGGCAGGGCGTGCGGTTCGCGCGGGTCGACGTGTTCCGTGAGATCGACATGCGGTACTCGATGCAGCTGGCCGAGCTCGCCGCGCCGGTCGACGACGGTCCGGTGGACGACGCGCAGATCGCTGCCGTCGCCGAGCGCTTCGAACGCCGGTACGCCGACATGTACGGCGCCGGGTCGGGGTTCCGCGAGGCGGGCATCCAGGCGATCACCTACCGGGTGCGCGCGGTCGGTGTCCTGCCGTTCTCGCCCACCCTGCCCGAGGCGTTGCCCGCCGACGGGTCCGACGCCTCGTCCGCGCTCACGGGGCAGCGGCCGGTCCGGCTGGGGACCGCCGGCTTCGTCGACACCGACGTCTACGACTACAGCAAGCTGCGCGCGGGTCACCACATCGTCGGACCCGCGGTCGTCGAGGTGCCCACCACCACTGTCGTCGTGCCGGACGGGACGTCGGGAACCGTCGACGCGCTCGGCAACCTCACCATCACCCGCGACTCGAACGAAGAGGCGGTCTCCGCATGACCATGCCCGTTGCCGGCTCCGAGCAGTTCGCGAGCCGCCCGGTCGATCCCGAGGCCCTCGCGGCGTCGTTGCCGGCGAGCCTGCCCGTGCACACGGTGACCCAGGAGCAGATCGACGCGCTCGACCCGCTCACCTACGAGGTCATCCGCCACCGCCTGTGGTCGGTCACCGAGGAGATGGGCGAGGCCCTCAAGCGCATGTCGGGCTCACCGATCGTCACCGACGCCAACGACTTCGACTTCGCCATCGGCGACGAGCTCGGTCAGGAGGTGCAGGTCGGCCTCTACAACACCATGCTCGTGGGGGCGGTCGACCTCGCCATCTACTGGACGCTGGCGAACCGCGCTGAGAACCCCGGCATCGCCGAGGGGGACATGTTCCTCTGCAACGACCCCTGGGTCGGTGGTGGCCTGCACCAGAACGACGTCATCGTCTACCAGCCGATCTTCCACGACGGGAGGCTGTTCGCCTGGACCAGCGCGATCTGCCACGAGCCGGACCTCGGTGGGGTGGGCCTCGGGTCGTTCTCGCCCGCGGCGCAGGACGTGTTCTCCGAATCGTTGCCCACGCCACCGGTCAAGGTCGTGCGTGACTTCGTGATCCAGCGGGACGTCGCCGACCTCTACGTCCGTCGCTCCCGGGTGCCGATGCTCGTCGGCCTCGACCTCCGCGCGCAGGTCGGTTCCAACAACGTGGGCCGCGAGCGCATGCTCGCCGTCATCGCGCAGTACGGCGCGGACACCGTCAAGGCCGTCATGAAGCGCATGATGTCCGACGCCGAGACCCGGCTGCGCGACAAGCTGACCGGCCTGCCCGACGGCACCTGGAACGCCACCGGGTACCAGGACCAGTCGCACGAGGGTGACCGCAGCCTGCACAAGATCACGCTGGCCATGACCAAGGCGGGCGACCACCTCACCTTCGACTTCACCGGGACCGACCCGCAGGCGGGCGTCATCAACTGCACGTACGCCGGGATGCGCGGGGGAGTGATGCTGGCGTTGCTGCCCATCCTCGCCGCCGACATCCCCTGGTCCGCGGGCGGGCTGATGCGATGCTTCGACCTCGTCGCCGAAGAAGGCACGATCAACAACGCGACGTACCCCGCGGCCGTCAGCCGCGGGCCGATCGGTCCGGCGTGGCTCACGGGCACGCTGGTGGCGGAGTGCCTCTCGCAGATGCTCGACCGCTCGATCGAACTCGGTCGCAGCGTGCAGGCCTCGTGCTGCGGCACCTGGGACACCGCGGTCATCGCGGGCCTCGACGAGCGGGGAGCCGTGCCGGCGCCGTTCCTCAACATCCTCATGGAGCCCATGGCGGGCGGCTACGGCGCGCGTCCGCACGTCGACGGCATGGACACCGGCGGGTTGTTCTGCATCCCGATGGGTCGGGTGCCCGACACCGAGATGTCGGAGTTCCTGTACCCGATGCTGATGCTGTGGCGCCGCGAGGAACCCGACTCCGGCGGGCCGGGCCAACAGCGCGGCGGCGTCAGCGCTTCGCTGGCCATGACGCCCTGGGGCACCTCGATGCCGATGGGTCTGGTGCTGGCTTCGGCCGGCAAGGCTGTTGCACAGAACAACGGTCTGGCCGGGGGTTACCCGGGCAACACCGGACTCGAGGTCCTCGCGCGCGGCACCGACATCGCCGCTGCGCTGGCCGGCGGGTCGATCCCGTCGGACCTGGCGGCCGTCGGCGGGGCGCAGGAGGTCGGGCAGAACTACTCGCAGACCTACGTCGCCCCCGGCGACGTGTTCTTCATGCACTGGCAGGGCGGTGGTGGCTACGGCGACCCGCTGCGACGCGACCCGTCAGCCGTCGCGGTCGACGTGCGCGAGGGCAAGGTGACCTCCGGTGCGGCCCGGTCGGCCTACGGCGTGGTGCTCGGCGACGACGGGACGGTCGACGACGGGGCCACGGAGCGGGAGCGTGCGGCGCACCTGGACGCCCGCCGGTCCCGCTCGAGCGCCGACGACGCCGCGGGCGACGCCCGGGTCGACCTCGCCACCGCCACCCGGCTCGACGAGAACCTCGTGCTGGGCGACGATTCCGGGCACCCCGTGGTCGGTTGCGCCCACTGTGGCCGCACGCTCGGTGACAGTCGGGTCGGGCCGCACCTCGCGCTCGCCCGGTACGACGGTCCCGCCTCCGAGGCCGGTCCGCAGGTGGTCGCCGACGCCACGGACTACGTCGACGAGCCCGTCGTGTTCCGGCAGTACTGCTGCCCGGGCTGCCTCACGGCGGTCTGGTCCAGCGTCGTGCCGGTGGACCACCCGGACCACGTCTCGAAGCTCGACCGCCTCGTTCCCGTGACGGCCGGCTGAGCACGACGGTGGAGTTGCGCACGGTCGCGGTCCTCGGTGGAGGGCCCGGCGGCCTCTACGCGGCCCGGCTGTTGAAGCTGGCCCAACCCGACCTGCAGGTCGACCTCTACGAACAGGGGACGGCGGAGACCACGTTCGGGTTCGGTGTCGGGCTGGCCGCCGGCACCCAACGCAACCTGCGCTCGGCCGACCCCGACTCACTGGCGGACATACTCGAACGCGCGCACCCGCACGACATGAGCCTGCAGGTGGGCGACGCTGTGGCCCACATGCCCGACGACACCCTCCGGGCCATCGGCCGCTCGACCCTGCTCGCGGTGCTGCAGGACCACGCGCGGGCGGCGGGGGTCGTCCTGCACCTGGGGCAGCGGGCGGTCGCGGCCGACCTCGACGCCGACCTCGTCGTCGCCGCGGACGGGATCAACAGCGCCACCCGCGAGGCGGCGGCGGCCCACTTCGACGCGGAGGTCGAGGTGGGCGAGGGGTTGTACCTGTGGTGCGGTACCGACTTCGCGCTGCCCAGTGCGTTGTTCATGCCCGTGCAGACCGACGCTGGCACCTTCGTCACCCACGCCTACCCCTACGCCGCCGACCGCAGCACGTTCCTCGTGGAGACCGACGAGGCGACCTGGCGCGCGGCCGGGTTCGAGACGACGACCGAGGCCCTGGGCGCCGCCGCGCCGGATGCGTCCGACGACGTCGCCCTGCGCTACCTGGAACGGGCGTTCGCCGAACCGTTGCAGGGTCATCCACTCATCGGCAACCGCACGCGCTGGTTGCGGTTCCGCACCGTCCGGTGCGCGCGGTGGCACCACGGCAACGTGGTACTGCTGGGCGATGCCGCGCACACCGCGCACTACTCGATCGGGTCGGGGACCAAGCTCGCGATGGAGGACGCCATCGCGCTCGTCGCGGCGATCGACGCCAGCGACACCGTGGCCGACGCGCTCGAACGGTACGAGGCCGTGCGCCGGCCGGCCGTCGAACACCTGCAGGACGTCGCGGGGCGCAGTCAGCGCTGGTGGGACACCTTCCCCGACCGGCTGGACACCCCGGTCAACCAGCTGTTGGTGGCGTACATGACGCGGGCCGGCAAGGTGCCGCTGGCGCGGTTCGCCGAGTCGACGCCCGCGGTGGTCCGGGATGCACTCGCGGAGTACAGCGGTGGCCCCACACCGGACGACGTCCTGGACGACCTCGAGAAGTTCGTGCTCAGCCGCCCCGGCGCGCGCGGCGGCGTGGAGTTCGACGACCGGATCACGCCTCTCGCGGCGGGATCCACCGTGCGGCTCGAGGGTGCGGACGACCGTGACGCCGTCCTCGACCGGCTGGACCGGGCGGAGGTGCTGCGGCGTGAGCAGCCGCTGCCCGTGACGGTGGCGGGACCCGAGGCGTGCCTGCCCGATCTCGTCGCGGGCCTGGTGTCCGGCCGGACCGACCTGGTCGAGGTGAGTCCGCGGGCATGAGCACCACCACCCTCGACGACGTCCGCCTGCCCCGCTTCGACCCCGACCGGGCGGCGCGGTACCGCGCCGCCGGTCTCTGGGGTGAGCTGACCATCGCGCAGGAGTTCCACCGCACCGCGCTGGCCTTCCCCGACCACGACGCGGTCGTCAGCGCCGAGGGCGGCCTGACGTACCGCGAACTCGACGAACGCACCGACCGGCTCGCGTCCGGGCTCATCGGGCTCGGTCTGGTGCCCGGCGACCCGGTCCTGTTCCAGGTCGGCAACCGGCTGGCCGCGATCACCGCCTGGTACGCGGTGCTCAAGGCGGGGCTGGTCCCCGTCGCGACCCTCGCGTTGCACCGCCGACACGAGATCGCCGAGATCGCCGCCCGCACCGGTGCCGTGGCGCACCTGGTCGAGGTCGACGACGCCGACCGCTTCGACCTGGCCGAGTTCGGCGAGCAGATCGCCGCGACCCAGCCGACCATGCGCCACCTGCTCACGGTGGGGACCGCGAGCCGGAGCGTGCCAGGCGTCGCGCTGGACTCACTCGCCGTGACCGATGCCGGCGCCGCGCGCACGGCCGTCGAACGGGTGCAGGCGACGCTCGACCCCGACGACGTCGCGGTGTTCCAGCTGTCCGGCGGCACGACCGGGGTGCCCAAGGTCATCCCGCGTCGCCACGCCGAGTACTGGTACAACGCGCGGGCCTACGCCGAGCGGCTCGGGTGGGACGCGCACAGCCGGGTGGCCCACCTCATCCCGATCATCCACAACGCGGGCATCGTGTGCGGCCTGCACGCGCCGCACAGTGTCGGCGCGTGCCTCGTGCTCGGGGTGCCCGACGCCGCGGCGTCGCTGCCGATGCTGGTGGAGCAACGCGTCACCGACGTCCTCATCGGGCACGGCCACTTCCAGGCCGTCGCCGACCGCGGCCTCCCGGCGCTCGCGCCGACCCTCCGGCGCGCGATCCTGTCCGGCACCAAGGTTCCGCCGCGGCTGTTCGACCACGTCGCGTCGCTCGGGGTCTGGGCGGGACAGTTGTTCGGCATGGCCGAGGGTTTCTTCGCCGTCAGCGAGCACGACGCGAGCCGCGAGGCGCGGCTGACGACCGTCGGGACCAAGCTCTCGCCGCTCGACGAGTTCCGCATCCTCGAACCGGGCAGTGAACGGGAACTGCCCGACGGTGAGACCGGGGAGCTGTGCTGCCGCGGCCCGTACACGTTGCCCGGGTACCTCGACGCCGCCGAGCACAACGCCGTCGCCTTCACCTCCGACGGCTTCTACCGCACCGGCGACCTCGCCTCCGTGCGCGTGCTGGACGGCGAGCGGTGCCTGTCGATCGACGGCCGGATCAAGGACGTCATCAACCGCGGCGGGGAGAAGGTGAACGCCGAGGAGGTGGAACTGTTGCTGCTCCGTCACCCCGGCATCGAGCAGGCCGCGGTGGTCGCGATGCCCGACCCGCGGCTCGGCGAGCGGGCGTGCGCCTTCCTGGTCGCGACGGGCGACGTCCTCACCCTCGAGGACATCCGTCAGCACCTGGCCGGACTCGGCGTCGCGACGTTCAAGTGGCCGGAGCGCCTCGAGTGGGTCACCGAGCTGCCGCGGTCCAAGGTCAACAAGGTCGACAAGGCCGAACTCCGCCGGCGAGCCGCCGGAACCACGTGACAGGCCGGCCCGCCTGAGCGCGCGGTGTCGGGGTCAGGTGCTGCCCGGTGGCCCCGGGTGTCCCTCCTGCTCGCGGGCGCGGACGACCGGTACCGCCACCGAGCTCGTGCCGAGGGTCATCTCCTCCGTCGTGGTCGCGTACCCCAGCTCCCGCACGCGGCGGAGCTGCTCACGATGTGGCGGTCGATCCCGTCGTCGACGACGTGAAGGTGAACTCGCCCGCGCCTACGTCGTGAAGCGGGACGGAGTCGACGTGACGGCCGAGGAGCTCATCGAGTTCTCGCGCGACCAAGCTGGCGGCCTACAAACGTCCGCGCAGTGTGGTGTTCGTGCAGGCCCTGCCCGCCACGTCCACCGGGAAGATCATGCGCCGCCGACTGGCCGACGACACGGTGCCGCTGTGACCGCCCGACCCTGACCCGAGCCGTGGCACCGGCGCTGGGTCGGTCAGCGCGCGTTCACCGCGTTGACGCGCGGCGGCGCGGCGCACGCGCGCCCGGGCCGCGGTGGGCGTCGATCACGGCGTGGAAGCCGCGTGCCAGCGCCGAGGACACCGTGGACGGATCACCGAGGTAGCCGGTGACCATGGCCCCGTCGCGCAGCAGCATCGCCTCGACAGCGGCGGAATCCACGTCGTCGACGCCGACGTCGCGCAGCATGTCGGCGAGCTCGGCGAGGAACCAGCGGCGGTGCCGGTCGACGACCTCCCGCACCGGGTGGTCCGGATCGCTGTACTCGGCGGCCGCGTTGATGAACGGACAGCCCCGGAAGCCCGGCTGGCAGCTCATCTCACCGATGCCTGCGGCCAACGCGTCGAAGACGCTCACGGGGTCACCGGCCGTGGCCGCCCGGCCGCCGGTGACGGCCTCCCGCTCGAAGGCGGCACGTCGCTCCAGGTAGGCGACGAGCAGCTCGTCCTTGGTCCGGAAGTGGCGGTAGAACGTCACCTTCGTGATGCCGGCCTTCTCGATGATCCTGTCCGCGCTGACCGCGTGGAGCCCGTCCGCGTAGAACAACTCCGACGCCGCCGCCAGGATGCGTTCGCGCGTCGCTGCAGCACCCTTCGGCGGCCCCGCCGCGGGTGCGGTGTCCGTCTGCGTCATCTACGTGCCTCCGTGTCCTGCGCCACTCGACACCTCGTTGCGTCGACGGCCACCCCAGTCTAACGTCCTACGTAGAGTTACTAGTTCGTCTACAAGGAGCAGACATGACCACACCGCCCGTCGTCTTCATCCACGGCCTCTGGATCGACGCCTCGTCCTGGCAACCCTGGGTTGACCTGTTCGCCGCTCGGGGCCACGACGTCTCCGCGCCTGGCTGGCCGGGTGAACAACCCGCCGTCGCCGACACCCGCCGCACCCCGTCGCTGGTCGCCGGCTCCGGCATCGACGACGTCACCCGCGCCTACGAGGCGCACATCGCCACCCTGCCGGAACGACCGGTCGTCATCGGCCACTCGTTCGGCGGCCTGATCGCCCAGAAGTTGCTGGCCTCCGGGCACGCCGCCGCGGCCGTGGCCATCGACCCCGCCGCGATCAAGGGTGTCACCAAGACCCCGCTGCGCCAGATCCGTGCGGCGCTGCCGGTGCTGCGCAACCCCCGCAACAAGACCCGCGCCGTCGCCCTCACGCCCCGGCAGTTCGCCTACGGGTTCGGCAACACCCTCCCGCGCCACGAATCCGACGCCCTGTACGAGCGTTTCGCGATCCCGGGATCGGCGCGGCTGTTGTTCGAAGCCGTCGCAGCCAACAAGACACCGAACTCCCCGGCCGAGGTCGACGCCCGCCTGCGTGACCGGGGGCCGTTGCTCATGATCGCCGGCGGGAAGGACAACACCGTTCCCGAGAGCGTCGTCCGCGCGGCCCACGAGCTCTACCGCGACTCCGGTGCCGTCACCGACCTCGCGGTGTTCCCCGACCGAGGGCACTCGCTCGTCTTCGACGACGGCTGGCACGAGGTCGCCGACCGTGTGCTCACCTGGCTGTCCAGCCACGTCGACGCCTGAACCACGTCGGCGACGGGATCTCGTCCGTGTCGTCGGAGCCGGAGCCGGTCAACCACCGAGGCCCCGCGGCAGCAGTCGGGCCGCTCGGCGCACGTCGGCCCGGACCTTCCGACGGCACGTGGCCGCGTCGGTCCCGGGATCCGACAGGTGGCGGCCGAGGCTCCGGTAGAACACCTGGAACAGGCCGGACAGCGCCACCGCGGTCATCTGGAGGTCGACCTCGTTCGTCGGCAGGTCTCCTCGACTCGTCAGCGCCGCCCGCAGTTCCTCCACCAGGAGGTGCAGGGACCGGCGGCGGTGGTCCTGCAAGGCCTCGGTCGCGGCCACCAGCTCGCCGAACCGGCGCACGAGCACCAGACGATCGGGATCGGCCGTGCCGCGCGCGGTGAGCACGTCGAGCTCGGTGTCGAGCGTCTGCGTGACCCCGGAGGCGGGTGTCCTGGCGGGGTCGCGGACCAGCGCGACCGCGGTGGCGGTGATCTGCGGCCAACGGTCGACCAGCAGCGCTTCCTTGGTCCGGTAGTGGTTGAACACGGTCTTCTCGGTGACTCCGCACGCGCGGGCGACGTCGGCGACGGTGACGGCGTCGAAGCCGTCTCGCAGGAACAGCGCCGTCGCGGTGTCGGACAACTGCTGGCGCAGTTCAGCGCGTCGACGCTCGCGCAGGGGGATCGGTGCTGCGACGTCCATCTCGATCCTCCACGACGCCCGGAACCGGCCTCCGGCGACTGTAGCGGGCGCGGTGTCGGTCATCGGCCGATCCGTGCCGCTTGCTGACAGCGAGTCCTGCAATTACAGTCACTGTAATCAAGGGTCTCGCTGTGTGTGCAGGAGGAGGTCGCATGTCCCGGTACCGCGTCGTCCGTGACTACCCGCAGGCCGCGAACGTCGTCTGGAGCGCGCTCACCGACCCCGCGCTCGTGCCGTTGTGGACCTCGACCGGTCGGGGTGGCAGACCCGAGGGGTTCGCGCCGCGGGTGGGCACCGAGTTCCGCTTCGTCGGCAAGCCGTTTCCCGGCTGGGACGGGGTCGTCCGCTGTGAGGTGACCGCCGTCGAGGCGCCCCGACTGCTGCAGTACACCTGGCGCAACCAACCGGAGGACCGGCCCACCCTGGTCGACATCGAACTGGACCCCACGAGCGACGGAACCCGGCTCACCTGGACGCACAGCGGCTTCCGCGGCGTCGGGGGGTTGGTCATGTCGACGCTGCTCGGCCGCGTCCGCAGGACGATGATGTCGGACGGGCTACCGGCCGTGCTCGCCGATCTCGACGCCCACGGCCGTCTCCGACCGACCAGCACCCTCCGCGCTCTGGACTGACCGACCGGCGGACCGGGTGGGTGCCGCGGGCCGGCGGGCCCGCGCCCGCTCGACCCCGGCACTGAACAGCTCGGGCACCGTGATGCCGTCGGCTGCCGCCATGACCGCGAGCACGCTCGTGCGCGCGAACGAGTTGTACAGGCTCGCCTCGAGGAACCAGGGCCGTCCGTCCGGGTCGATCCGGAAGTCGAACAGGCTGTAGTCACGACACCCCAACGCGACGTGACAGCGGCGGGCGGCGTCGTGGACCACCGCGGTGACCGGGTCGTCGGCGTCGACGACCCACGCGTGGTCGGTGTCCTTCGCGACCAGCGCGAGATCGCCGTCGTCGGCCCGCCGCAGTTTGTCGGCGTGCAGACGGATCGGCTTGCGGTCGGTGTCGACGGCGTACTCCTCCAACGGCAGGGCGCGGAGCTCACCGTCCTGCTCGACCAGCCCGCAGCGGACCTCGCGCCCGAGCGGCACGTACGTCTCGACCAGCGCGGCGTCGGCGTGCTCGAACGCCGCGGCCAGTGCCGCCGGGTAGTCCCCGACCTCGGCGACCAGGGTGACTCCGAAGGAGTTGTCCGCGTCGACGGGTTTGACCACCGCCGGCACCGCCAACGTCGCCGTGCCACCCGGTCGTACGAGCTCGCCGGGTGGCACGTCGACCCCGGCGGCCGCGACCACGGCCCGGGCCTTGGCCTTGTCGGCGCCGAGCGCCATCACCGACGGAGCGTTGCCGACGTACGGGATCCCGAGCACGTCGAACAGGCCCCGGAACACCGTCATGCCAGGAACGCAGAACATCTGGGGCACCACGACATCGATGTCGAGTGCAACGATCGTGGCCAGGGCGCTGTCGATGGTGACCGGCGGCGCGGCCGCGATTGCGGATTCGGAGAGATCGGCCGGGAACCGCCACCGGCCGTCGGGTGTCACCCAGGCCACGAGGAACTCGAAGTGGTCGGGGTCGGCCGTCGCCACCAGGCAGTCCGCCGCGTAGAGCCGCGACACCTCGGCCAGGAAGTCGTCGGTGGCCGAGCCTGCGAGGTGCAACACACGGGTGGTCACCGGTTCAGTCCCCTCCGGGTTCGACGAGCTTGCCGATGTTGACGTCGATCTTCACCCAGGGCGACAGGCGCAGCAGGTTCTGCAGCAACAGCGAGGGCAGGTGCAGGTGGTACAGCAGGAAGAACGGCCACGGGTCGGCGAGGTCGAATACCGCGTCACGGCCCTCGCGCAGTACCCGGAACCGGGTCCGCCAGGTCCGCGGGTGACGCAGCAGTTGCCACACCTCGTGGTACAGCCAGTAGGTCGGTGTGGCGTCGGCCTGCGGCCGCACGGTCGTCCTGCCGGTCTCCAGGTAGGCCCGGGCGAGGTCCGGGTGGTCGCGGAACAGGGTGATCGCCGAGTGGGTGCGGGGATTGCACTCGATGGCGAGTGTGGCGCCGTCGTCGCTCTCGAGGAAGTCGAACGAGTACTGCCCCGTGAGCCGGAGTTCGCGGACGAAGTGGGTCACCCACGCCTCGATGTCGGGTCGGTCGACTGGTGCGTAGTTCAGTTGCGACGCCGAGGACTCGCAGCACACGAAGACCTGCAGGTGGCCGTCCCGCACCGTGCCGTGCGTGCAGTACTCCCGCCCGCCGACGAACTGCTGCAGGATCCACGGGTTCGCCGGCGTGATCGGCTTCGAGCGGGCGAAGGCTGCGGTCGCGGCGGAGGTGGGTCGTGGCAACCGGGTGAGGTCGAGGCGGTTCACGGGGTCGTAGGCGATGCTCTTGAGCACGTAGGGCCCCGGGTGCCGGTCGAAGTCGAAGGCCTCGACCTCCCAGGCGTCGGTGAGGCGGTGGGTGTCGGGCACGGCGAGACCGAGGCGTCGGGCGGCCGTTGCGAACGCCGCCTTGTCGTCGACGGTGTCGATGTCCGCCGGGCCGCCGTGCACCACCTCGCACCCGAGGCGCTCGAGCGTCTCCTTCGCCGCGGCGTCGGACCGGCTGCTGGCGGGGCTGCACACCGGTACGTACACGTCGACGGCTTCGTGGCGCACGATCCGCGCGAGGGCGTCGACGTAGTGCGGCGAACCGGCGTCGGGGACGACGTGGAAGGCGTCGACGGCGCGGGAGAACCGGTGCGCCGTGTACCGGTACCGGCGCGACTCCACCAGCACCACCCGGTGCCCGGCGGCGTGGAACGCCCGGGCGAGCTCCAGGGCCTTGGTCATCTTGCCGCCGCTGAGCAGGATCGTGAGTCCGCCGGGTGCGGGATCCGGTCGCGGCGGGCGACGGAGCAGCGCCACGGCGGTGACCGCGAGGTCGACCGGAGCGAGTGCCTGCAGCAGGGCGAGCATGCCGAGGGTCTTCGGCACGGTGAGCGCGCGCTGCTGCAGGGTCGGGCGGGTCGTCATCGGTGGTACCCGGCCACCATCCCGCGGTGCATGACCCGGTGACCCACCACGCCACTGTGGTCGGCCTTGTGCAACACGGCCCCGTTGTCCCACATGACGACGTCGCCGGGCGACCAGGTGTGGCGCAGCAGGTTGTCGTCCTGCGTCGAGTGCGCGAGCAGCTGCGCCACCATCGTCTGCGACTCCTCGGGCGGGAGGCCGCTGATCGACTCGCACCGCTGGGGGGTCGACAGGTACAGCGCGGTGCGTCCCGTGCGGGGGTGGGGTCGGAACACCGGGTGGTCGGCGGCGGTCTCACCGCCGGCGCCCGGGTCCACGCCGGTGACGACGTGGTACACCGTGCGGCCCGCCAGGCGCTCGCGCACTGCGTCGGGCAACGTCTCGTAGGCGCGGTACTGGTTGGTGAACACCGTCTGCCCGCCCTGCTCGGGGATCTCGACGGCGCGCAGGGCGGTGTACGCCGGCGGCTCCCGCACGTAGCTGGTGTCGACGTGGAACTGGCTCCTGGGCGGCGTCTCGCGCCCCACGTTGGTGATGACGTTGAGGTCCGGATGCCCTTCGAGCGGCTGCTCGCCCGCGGTGAACGTCAACTCGCCGAACCGGCGCAGGAAGGCCTCGAAGACGTCGTCGTCGACCTCCTGGTCCGGCATCACGACCACGCCGTGCTCGGCCAAGAGGTCGCGCAGGTGCTCGACGGTGACGTCGTCGAGTGCGTGCAGGTCGAGGTCGGTCACCTCGACCCCCAACGGGGTGAGCACGTGTTCGTTCACCGGTGTGTCCCTTCCGTGCGGGTGATGAGGGTCAGGCCGTCGCGCAGCGGCACGACGACCTGCTCGACGCGGGGGTCCGCGGCGACGGCCGCGTTGAACGCCGCCACCGCCGCGCCGTTGGAGCTCGGTGCCGCCGAGGTCCACGGCTGACCCTGCATGAGGGTGTTGTCGACGACGACGACGCCGTGCTCGGCCAGCAGTCCGCCGTCCAGCACCGCGGCGAGGTAGTCGGTGTAACCGCCCTTGTCGGCGTCGACGAACACGAGGTCGAACACCTCGCCGGCGGCGGCGAGGGCGGCCAGGGTGTCCCGGGCCGGTCCCACCCGCACCTCGACCCGGTCGCCCGCGGGCGCGTCGTCCAGGCACTGCTGCGCGAACGCGGCGACGGCGGCGTCGATCTCCAGTGCCACCACCCGTCCGCCGGGCGGGACGGCCTCGGCCATCGCCAGCGCCGAGTACCCGGTGAACATGCCGATCTCGAGCACGGTGGTGGCGCGCGCCAGCCGGACCAACGCCTTGAGCAGTTGCCCCTCGACGTGACCGGACACCATCTCCTGCTCGACGATCCCGTTGCCCGACGGCCCGTTCCAGTCCTCGGCGGCGGTCCGCCGCGCCAGCTCGGCCAGCGCCGGGGACTCCGGCGTCGTCATCGCCGTCAGGTAGTCGTCGAGGCCGCTCGCGAGCTCGGTCGCGGCCCGCAGGTCGTCGATCCACGTGGCGTCGACGTCGGGGCCACCGGCCGACACGCGGTCCACCAGGTCGGTCAGCTGCGCCACGAGCAGGGAGTGCGGCGTCACCGGACGCGGCGCGCCCGGAGCGGAGACCGGACTCATCCCGTGAACGCGTCGAGGCCGTCGCCCCCACGCGGGTACCGCGTCACGACCTGCTTGTGCTCGGCCAGCAACCGGTCCACCTCGTCCGGCGTGAGGTCGTTGAGGAACACGCACTCACCGATCGGGTGCGGCACGGCCGCACGCAGCAGGCCGTCGCGGGTCTGCACGATCGAATCCGTTGCCTGGTGCACCAGTTCCGGGGTGAGGTAGGGCGAGTCGAGGGTCAACCCGAGCCGGCTCATCAGCCACAGGATGCGGTCGCGCTCGCTCTCGCTGATCAGACCGCGCTCCTTGGCGATCGTGCTCGAGAAAGCCATGTCGGTGTTGATGGCGTGGCCGTGGAAGTAGGGCTTGTCCGGCGCGAGCTCCAACGTCGGGCTCCAGGTGTGGCCGAACGCGATCACCCGGTCCAGGTCGAGCTCGCGCAGGTTCGGCACCTCCAGGTCGAGCATGGTCTGGATCGCGTCGTAGGTGATGCGGTCGGCGATCTCGCGCAGTTCGGGTGTGCCGTCGAGGTGACCGAAGCGGGTCGCGAGCAGGTCCTCGCCGTACTTCTCCATCAGCTCGAAGATGCCGCTGTTGCCGACGGTCGCGATCTTGATGATCTCGGCCATGCCGTTGCGCACCTGGTCCTCGGGCAGGGTGCGGAGGAACGAGAAGTCGAGGAACACCTGCGTTGACGCGTGGTACGCGCCCAGCCGGTTCTTGTACTTCCCGTGGTTCACCCCGACCTTGATCGAGACGCTGGCGTCGATGAGCCCGATCAGGGTGGTGGGGATGCGCAGGTAGTTCGACGAGCGGCGGAACGCCGCGCAGGCGAAGCCCGCGACGTCGGTGGTGAGTCCGCCGCCGACCACCAGCACCGGCTCCTTGCGGACCAGTCCGAACTCGCCGAACGCGTCGACGATGCGTTCGACCGTGCGCAGGGACTTGTCGACCTCGCGGACCTGCACCGGGAACACCGTGAGCGCGATGCCGTGGTGGTCGAAGTACGCGCGCATCGCGTCGCCGTACAGGGCGTCGACCGTCTCGTCGACGACGGCGAGACACCGGCCGAACGGCCGGTAGGCGTCGGCGAGCTGGTGGTGCTCAGGGTCGAAGACCCCCGTCACCATCGTGAGTTCGTACTCGACCGTCTCGTGGGCGACGACACGGAACGCGGTCGGCGACGCGGTGACGGTGGACTGCGGTGCGGTGGTCGTCATCCCGGTGGGCTCCAGTCTGAGAACGAGGCGGGACCGGCCGGGTGGCCGGTCCCCGTCGCTGGCAGGCGTGGTGCGGGGACGTGCGGTGGGGCGACGTCGGCCCGTGGCGGGCCGACGCGGGATCAGGTGCGGTCCGCCAGGGCCTTGAGGTCGGCGTAGTCGATCGTGTCGACCCGCCGCTCGGCGGTGGTGAACTCCTGGCCGTCGGTGTTCGCGTTCGGGAAGGCGACGCAGGTGACGCCGGCGGCCGACGCCGCGACCGCACCCTCGACGTTGTCCTCGATCGCGACGCAGCTGCCCGCCTGCTCACCGAGCCGGGAGAGGGCCAGGGCGTACGCCGAGGGGTCGGGCTTGGGGTCGTCGACGTCGGAGCGGTCGACGACCAGGTCGAAGTCGTCCTCGGTCAGCGCCGGCGCGAGGGACTCGAGCAGGGCGTCGATGTTCGCGCGGGAGGTGGTGGTCACCAGCGCGACCTTGAGGCCATCGGCCCGGGCGGCGCGCACGGTCTCGGTCACGCCGGGCCGCGGTGTGACGTCCGCCGTGGCGAGGCTCTCCTGGAAGCGGCGGGACTTCGTCGCGTGGACGGCCTCGGCGTCGACCTGCTCGCCCCGTTCGGCGGCGTAGGCGCTGATGCGGTCGGCCCCTCCGCTGCGGTCGAGCATGGCGGTGTACTCGTCGCGGTCCCACGTCCAGCCCAGGCCGTGGTCGGCGAAGGCCTGGTTGAAGGCCTCGCGCTGGAGCTCGGAGGTGTCGGCGACGGTGCTGATGGAACCGAACAGGATGGCGGTCACGGGGCGTCCTCGGGTGCGTCGGAGGGTCTACGGGATGAGGTGGTCACCGTCGACGTGGCAGCGCAGCCGGTTTGCTGCTGAAGAGCGTACGACGCCCGGCGGAGCGGTCCCACCGAGGGGCAGCGGTCGCCGTCCGGGCGGGTCGGTCGCTCAACCTCCGCCGAGGGAGCCGACGGCGCGGGCGATGATCAGCAGCGTCGTCAGCAGCGCGGCCGTGGCCTGCACGGCCATCAGGGCCTTGGCGCGGGTGCTGAGCGGCATGGTGTCGGTGGGGCTGAAGGCGCTGCTGTTCGTGACGGACAGGTACAGGTAGTCCGTGAACGTCGGAACCCACCCGGCGCGCTCGCTGGAGCCGGCGGCGACCTCGTCGACGTCGTCGGCGTTCTCGTCCTGCGAGAACCGCCAGTCCGCGGCCGGCAGCCGGTACCGACGCACCGTCCGGCGACTCACCGGGCCGCCGCGGTCGAGCTCCCAGTACAACAACGCGAAACCGATCACGTTGGTGACCCACACCTGCATCGCCGCGCGGAGCAGGGCGCCGCCGCTGGTGTCGGGTCGGACCACGGCGTCGACGAGCAGCCCCAGGGTCACGAGGTTCGCGACGATGACGACGGCGGCGAGCGTGACCGACGCCCACCGCGACCAGCGCGTCTGCCGCACGACGCGGTGCGGGTTCGTGGCGATCAACGCCGCCAGCAACGCCAACTCGACGGCCGGGATCAACACCCGGGGCGCGAACAGCAGCGACGCGGGCAGCAACGCGTACACCGCCGCCGCGACCACCACCGCCACGGCCGGCGGCCACCGGTTCTCGCCCGGCGAGGCGCGCCCCCGCGAGATCCTGTCGTCCACCGCGTTGTCCGTCACGGCACCTCCACCCGTCGTGTCCCCACGGCTCGGGTTCAACCGGGAGCGACGCTACGCCGACGCGTGCGGGTTCCCGCGCCCGCGCCTCCGCGGCCGAGCGCCGCCTCCGCCGCTCGCGACGTGTGGTCCCGGACGCGTCAGAGCGGACGGCAGAACACCACGGCGCACCGCAGGCACAGCGGCGTGGTGCCGTCGTGGGCGCACCGCGCGTCGGCGGCTCGCAGCCGCTCGCGCCAGTGGCGCCACCACGTGCGGGGATCCGGGGTGAGACCGGGCCGCGGCGACGTCACGACGCCGGGTCCCAGCCGGCGGGGACGACCACCTGCAGCAGCGTGCGGGTGCCGAAGCCGGTGCCGCCGTCGACCGATGCGTCGCCGCGCCACGTCGGACCGACGATGTCGAGGTGGACCCAGGGGACCGTCTCCGGCACGAACTCGCCCAGGAACAACGCGGCGGTGAGCGCGCGCCCGGTGTCGCGCAGGGGGTGGTTCCGGACGCCGGTCGGCGTGCGCACCTGGTCGAGGTAGCGCGGCGCCCAGGGCAGGCGCCACAACGGCTCCCCGGCCGCGCCGGCTGCCGTGAGCACGCGGGTCGCGGCGTCGTCCGACCTCGCGATCAGCGCGCCGATCTCGGGCCCGAGCGCGATCTCGGCCTGGTAGGTCAGGGTGGCGAGGTCGACCAGGAGGGCGGGGCGGTACGACGCCGCGAGGGCCAGTGCGTCGGCGAGCACCACCCGGCCCTCGAAGTCCAGGTCGAGGAGCTGGATCTGCGTGCCGTTCCACGCGGTCACGACGTCGCCCGGGCGGGTGGCGCCCGGGCCGGGGAGGTTCTCGGCCAGCGGCAGTACCGCGCGCACCGACGATCGGCATCCCAACCGTTGCAGTGTGCACATGACCGCCAGCACGACCGCGGCGCCGGCCATGTCCAGACGCATCGCCATCATCGCGGCCGGCGACTTCAGGGACAACCCGCCGCTGTCGAAGGTGATGCCCTTGCCCACCAGTGCCAGTGCGGGGCCGTCGTCCCCGCCGCGGTACTCCAGTTCGAGGAGGTGCGGGCCGTTGACCGAGCCGCGGCCGATGGCGTCGAGTGCTCCGAAGCCGTCGGCGCGAACGCGCTCGGGGCCGCGGACCGTGCACGTCAGCCCGGCCCGCGGGGCTGCGTTCGACGCCCACTCCGCGACCGCGGCCGGAGTGGCGAGGTCCGCGGGCGCGTTGGTGAGGGTCGCGGCCAGGTGGGTGACCTCGGCGTCGAGGACGCCGCGCCGCGCATCGGCCAGGTGCGGGGGAGAGACGTGGAGGCGGACGGCGGCCGGGTGGGTGTGGCCGCTCACCAGCCCGTCGACCAGGGCCCGGACCAGGTCCCCGGGCAGGCCTGGAGGCAGGGACAGTCCGATGTCGCCACCGGTCAACGCCGCTCCCGCGGCCACCGCGGCCACCCGAAGCGTCTCGACCGAGGCGCCGGCCCGGGCGCCCAGCCCCAGGTGCAACGTCGGCCCGGCAGCGGCCAGCTCGCCGGCCGCGCCGCGGAACGGCAGCCACGCGGAGTCGTCGGTGGAGACGTCCTCGGCGAACACCGCAGCGACCGAGCGTCCGACGTCGTCGCGCGCGGCGAGCACCGACACCCGCCCGCCGGCGATCGCCGCCTCGAACGCCGCCTGCACCTGCTCGAGCCCCGTCACGACGCGGAGTCTCGCGGGTCGATCGGGGCGCGACCGTGCGCGTCGCACGCAGGCCCCGCGGCCGGGTTGTGCCGCGCGCACAGGTCGCTTCGTCCGGTGCGCCCTAACTTCCCCGCAGCGTTCCAACGTGTGAGGAGACAACCCATGACGAGACACCGGGTAGCGATGGACATCGGTGGCACGTTCACCGACGTCGTCACCTACGACGACGCCAGCGGCACGTTCGCCGCCAGCAAGGCGTCGACCACGCCGGGCAACCTGTCGGAGGGCGTGCTCGCGGGCCTCGACCAGGTCGTCGACACCCCCGCCGACATCGACTTCCTCGTGCACGGCACGACGCAGGGCCTCAACGCGTTCCTCGAACGCCGCGGCGTCCCCGTGCTGCTGCTCGCCACCGCGGGCGTGGAGGACAGTTACCACATCGCGCGCGGCCCGCGGACGCGGTTGTACGACCTGCACTACCGCAAGCCCACACCGCTGGTCCCGCGCCGTGACGTCATCGGCATCGGTGGTCGCATCGCTGCGGACGGGACCGAACTGACCCCTCTGGACGAGGACGCGGTCCGCGCCGCCGCGGCCACGGCGAGGGAACGCGGGCTGGGCGCCGTCGCCGTCGCGTTCCTGTTCAGCTACAAGAACCCGGGTCACGAACTGCGCGCCCGGGAGATCCTGCTCGAGGAACTGGGCCCGGACTTCACCGTGTCGGCCTCGCACGAGGCGGCCAAGGAGTGGCGCGAGTACGAGCGCACCTCATCGGCCGTCGTCGAGGCCTACACCGGCCCGATCGTCCGGCGGTACCTGCTCGACCTCGAGGAACGCCTCGAGGCCGGCGGGATGACCGTGCCGCTGCACGTCATGCAGTCCTCGGGCGGCATCCTCACCGCCGACTCCGCCCGCAAGCGGCCGTTGCAGACCCTGCTGTCCGGACCGGTCGGCGGGGCCATCGCCTGCGCGGAACTCTCCCGGCAGACCGACCGTCCGCACCTCATCGGTGTCGACATGGGCGGAACGTCGTTCGACGTCTCCCTCGTGGTCGACGGCGAACCCGACGTCTCGGCCGAGGCCGCGCTCGAGGGCCTGCCGATGCTCATGAGCGTCGTCAACATCCACACCGTGGGCGCGGGCGGTGGTTCTGTCGCCTGGTCCGAGGTCGGCGGCCTGCGGGTCGGTCCGCGTTCGGCGGGCGCCAACCCGGGCCCCGCCTGCTACGGCCGCGGCGGCACCGAACCCACCGTCACCGACGCCAACCTGGTCCTGCGCCGGATCGACCCTGAGGGTTTCGCCGGCGGTCAGATGACCCTCGACGTCGACGCCGCCACCACCGCCGTCGCCGACATCGCCGAGGACTTCGGGTTGTCGACGGTCGAGATGGCCGAGGGCATCTGCGACGTCGCGAACTCCAAGATGGCGCAGGCCATCCGCACCATCACCGTCTCGCGCGGCATCGAGCCGCGGGACTCGGCGCTGGTGGCCTTCGGCGGCGCCGGCCCCATGCACGCGGTGTTCCTCGCCCGCGAACTCGGCATCGCCGAGACGATCGTGCCGCGCTTCCCGGGCGCGTTCAGCGCGTGGGGGATGTTGCAGACGCGGATCCGGCAGGACTACACCGAGCCCTACTTCTTCCTCGACGTCGACCTCGACGGCGAGGCGATGTCGGCCGCGCTGCAGCGGATGGAGTCCGAGGGCCTCGCGTCGCTCGCCCACGAGGGCGTCGGCGAGGAGAGCCGGTCGGCCGAGCACGCCGTCGACATCCGCTACGCCGCGCAGGAGTACACGCTCACGGTCCCGCTCGCGGACGCCGCCGAGCCGTCCCACCCCGACTTCGTCAAGATCGTCGCGCAGCGCTTCGCCGATCTGCACGAGGCCCGCTACGGCCACGCGAACCTCGGCGCGCCGATCGAGTTCGTGACGCTGCGGACCGCCGCGTTCGGCGACCTCGGCCGCCCCGCCCCGCAGGAGTGGCCGACGAAGACGTCGGACGAGTTCACCCACGAGGTGCGGCAGGTCGTGTTCGACGGCCAGGCCGCGGACGCGATCGTGGTCCACCGCGACGACCTGTTCGTGGGCCACCACTTCGACGGCCCGGCCGTCGTCAACGAAGCGACGGCGACGACGGTGGTGCCGCCCGGCTACACCGTCACTGTCGACCCGATCGGCTCGCTCGTCATCCGAGGCAAGGAGCAGGCATGACCGCCACCGTCGCCATCGACCCGGTCACCGTCGAGATCATCCGCAACGCGCTCAACGCCGCCGCGGACGACATGAACGCGACCCTCATCCGTTCGGCCTACACGCCCATCATCTACGAGTGCGGCGACTGTGTGGTCGCGTTGCTCGACGCGCAGCACCAGGTGCTCGGCCAGTCCGCGGGGTTGCCGATCTTCCTGGGCAACCTCGAGACCTGCACGCTCGCCACCGAGGAGCAGTTCGGCCGCGAGGTGTGGCAGCCCGGCGACGTCTGGATCCTCAACGACAGCTACCTGGGTGGCACGCACCTCAACGACGTGACCATCTTCGGGCCGGTGTTCGTGGGTGAGGAACTGGTCGGCTTCACGGCCTCACGGGCGCACTGGATCGACGTGGGCAGCAAGGACCCGGGCGGGTCGATGGACTCCACCGTGATCTTCCAGGAGGGCCTGCGGCTCGGTCCGCAGAAGCTCGTCGCGGGCGGGGTCGAGGAGGTGGCCGTCACCGGGACCATCGCCACCAACGTGCGTTTCCCCTACCCGACCACGGGTGACATGCACGCGATGATCGCCTGCATCACCATGGGTGAGAAGCGCCTGCAGGAACTGGTTCAACGGTTCGGTCTGCCGACCCTGGAGGCCGCGCGCGACGAGATCTTCCTGCAGACCGAGCGGCTCGAACGGGCCGTCATCGCCGAGATCCCCGACGGCGTCTACAGCGCCGAGGGCGTGCTCGACAACGACGGCATCGACCTCGACACCCCGGTGCCGATCCGGCTCAAGATCACCGTGTCCGGCGAGGACATCGACTTCGACGTCACCGAATCGGCCGACCAGACCGTCGGTCCGGTCAACTGCGGTGTCTCGCAGGCGGTGTCGGCGCTGCGCGTGGGTTACAAGCTGCTGGTGAGCCCGGACCTGCCCGGCAACGGCGGCTCGTTCCGGTCGATGACCACCCAGGTCCGCAAGGGGTCCGTCCTCGGCGCGGTCGCTCCCGCGGCGTGCCAGTGGTACTTCTCCCACCTCGGCCTGCTGATCGACATGGTGGCGCGGGCCCTCGCGCCGGCGATGCCCGAGCAGGTCGCCGGCGCCAGCCACGGCGACTCGATGATCATCCTCACCGCCGGCACGGACCCCCGGGTCAACCGGGAGTTCGTGAGCCTCGAGGCCACGGTCGGGGGCTGGGGGGCGTGGCGCGGATCCGACGGCGAGAGCGCGTTGATCAACAACGTCAACGGTTCGCTGAAGGACATCCCGATCGAGGTGCACGAGACCCGCTACCCGTGGCGGATCACCGAGTACCGCATCCGCCCCGACTCCGGCGGCGCCGGGACGTGGCGCGGCGGCAACGGTGTGGTGCGGCAGTATGAGGCGCAGACGGACATGACGGTCTCGCTGTGGTTCGAGCGGTCGCGGCAGCCCGCGTGGGGCCTGTTCGGCGGCGAGGACGCGCTCGGCCCGGAGGTCGTCGTCAACCCCGGACGCGACGACGAGCAGCGCCTGCTCAAGGTCAACGGCATGAAGATCCGCAAGGGCGACGTCGTCCGCTGCGCGACCGGCGGCGGCGGCGGGTTCGGCGACGCCACCGAGCGTGACGCGGCCGACGTCCGGGCCGACGTGCTCGACCGCAACATCACCGCCCAGACCGCGCTCACCCGCTACGGCATCGGCGAGGAGTAGGAGCGCCCCAGGCGTGGCGGGCCCCGAGCCCCTGACCCCCCCCGACGCCCTGACCCCCGAATCTGGCGAGTGGGCAGGAAACCCCGTGAGTGGCCAGCTTTTCCTGACCACTCGAGGGGTGAACTGGCCACTCGCCGGATGGGGGAGTGGGGGCGGCGGGAGCGCGGGGTCAGACGGCGGGGTCGTCGGCGGCCGGGGCGGGCACGGCGTCCCACAAGGTCGCGAGGGCGTGGCACAACACGTGCAACGCCAGGCGCTGAGTGGGGTCGTCGTAGACCAGGCCGAGCTGCCGGGCGCGGACGAGCCGGGCGAGGACGGTGTTGCGGTGCACGCCCAGCCGCGCGGACGCCTGGCTCAGTGACCCGCCACAGTCCAGCACCGCGAGCACCGTGCCGACCAGGGCTTCCCGGTCGCGGGCGGTGACCAGGTCGGTGAGGCACAGCTCCGCCACCTCGGCGATCTCGCCGAGCGGGAGCCAGGCCAACGCCGCCGCCGCCCCGACCTCGTCGAACCACTGCACGGCGCCCGCGCCCGCCTCGCGCGCGACGTGCGCGGCGAGGCGCGCCTCGGTCACCGACCGCATGAGCCCCGGCACGCCCTCGTGCCCGCGGCCGACACCGGCCACCAACCGGTGCGAGGCCGCGGTGTCGGCGAACGCGGCGAGCGACCGGCGCAGCGGGCCGACGTCGTCGGCGTCCTTCGCGCTGTACCAGGACGTCCAGCCGTCGCCCTGTGGGATGAGCGGCCAGTCCGGGCGACCACGCTGCCACGCCGCCCGCAGCAGGTGTGTGAGCTCCTCGGGTACCTCGTCGGCGGGTCGCAGCGGCGCGATCCACACCGCCCGGTTCAGGCCCTCGACCCGCCAACCCAGGTCGGCGCTCCACGCCGGCACCTCCACCACGGGCGCGACCGGCTCGGTGTCGGTGGGCGGCGGCGGTTCCTGGCTCAGCCGCCGCAGCAGCGAGAAGGCCGCCTGTTCCCGCGCCACGGACGCCGCGGAGTCCAGCCGCGACTGCGCCCAGGCCGCGAGCAGCGCCGGACGCGCGAGCCGTAACACCGCCGCCACCTGCTCGCCGTCCCCCCGGCCGCCCGACGGCACCGCGGCCACCAGCCGACCCCAGCTGCGGTCGCCCGGGCCCTCGACGGGCACGGTCACCTGTTCGACGTCGGCGCGGTCGGTGACGGCCGCGGCGCGCCCCGCCGACACCGTGCCGCCCACCTCGAGCGCGACCGGTACCGGCGCCAGTTCGGTGTTGAGCACGCCGAGGATTCCCCGCAGGCTCGACTGTTCCGCCAGCCGCTCGGCGGTCTGCGCCTGGCGCATGGCCCGCGCGGCGGCGGGGGCGTTCACGTGGCCCGCGAGCACCAGCGCGAGGTCGACGGGGTCCTCGTCGACCAGGATCAGTGCCATGTGCAACCGTTGCGCGAGCGTCGTACTGGACACCGATGCCACCCGCCGCGACACCACGACGGCGGACACGTTGCGCTCCCACGCGAGGTGCAGCGCCGCCGCCAGTGACCAGCCACCGGTGGCGGCCTCGGCGTGCAACACCAGCAACGCGTGGGGGGTGGTGGTCCGCAGCCGGTCGACGGTCTCGGCCAGGATGACCCGCTCGACCTGCCGTGACGGGTCGGGCAGGTGGGCGACCTCGGCCGCGCGCAGCGGGTCGATGCGCAACAGTTCCGAGACCGTGACCGGGTGCACGGGGCGCCGCGTGCTCACCGTCGCCTCGGGTGGTCCAGCGGGATGCCGTGGGAGTGCGGCCCGACCATCGCGAGACCCTCGGCGGAGTACCAGACGGCGTCCGCGGGTGTCATGAGCACGTCGACCACGTCGCCGGGTTCGAGGCTGTCGAGCGTGGCGAGCTCGCCCCGGGAGACGTCGACGAGGTTGATGACGTCGGGCGCGGCCGCCACGAGCTCGCCGTCGGCGAAGACCGCGACCACCTCACTGCGCAGTTCCATCCGCAGCTGCCGCCGGCGGCCGTCCTGCTCCTCGACCACGACGCTCGAGGGATGGGCCGGGATGGTGACGTCGGTGGGGCGGCTCAGGTGCTCCAGTTCGGTGATCCGGCCCCGGCCGATGCGGCGGCACCCGGTGATCGAGGCGAGCCGCTGCACCAGCACGTCGGGGTCGGTGCGGGCCAGCAGCATGCGGCCGACGTTGAGCAGCCGCGACATGGTGCCGGGCAGGGCCGCGTGCCGCAGCGTGCCGGCGGTGGTGGGGTAGGCCGCGAGCGCCGCCCACCCACCGAGGGTGTCGACGTTGGTGCGCAGCACCCGGTCCGCCCGCGGGCCCGCCAGCACGTCGACCAGCACGCTCTCACCGGTGGCTCCCTGGGCCACGAGCGGAGTCACCGACACGCCCGCCAGGTGCATGGCGGTGTGGTGGATGAGTGCGAACGTCCGGCCCATGCCGTCGGCGTCGACCAACGGCACACCGAGCTGGGAGGCGGCGATCACCGGCGCGAACGAGCTGATCGTGGCTGCGGCCAGCGGGTAGACGGCTCCGAACCGCACGTGCTGCAGGCGAGCGACCCGCTCGACGGCGAGTGCGAACTCGTCGCCCGCCGGAGGCAGGTCGGCCAGTGACGAGCCGGAACCGATGACGCAGAGCGAGATGGCCGGGGTGGCAGGTGGGAGCGCCTCGGCGCGGGCCAGCACCACCGGCCCGTTGCGGTCGAGCAGGTCGGCGAGCCAGGTGGTGAGCGAGGTCCGGTTCGCGTCGCCGACGGCGGGGGAGTAGAACTTCGCGCCCTCGAACAGGGCGGTGACGTCCTCGGCGCGGATGCGTGCGACAGCGCCGACGTACCCCGGAGCGGCCGCGGTCGCGGTGCTCACGACGCCACGCGCACGGTCGCGGTGTCGGGGTCGCCCGCCACCCGGATCCGCACCCGCACCGTGCCCGCCGGGCTGTAGGGGACGGCCACGATCGACAGTTCGACGACGCGTGCGCTGCCCGGCGCCGCGCCGTTGGCGGTGGCGAACGCGACAGCGCGCTCCTCGCTGTCGCGCCGCACCCGCTCGAGTTCGTGTTCGGACTCGATGACCGCCACCTCGTCCAGCCACGACGTCGGCCGGCTGGTGGCGGCACCGACGCCGGCGAGGAGGGCGGGCTCGTCGTGGGCGACCACCGTGCCGTCGGGTGGTTCGCCGACCGCGGTGTGTGGTGCCAGCACCGCGGTCGGCACGACGACCTCGGTGCCGATGCGGACGAGCTGCGCGGTGCGGACCACGGCCTGCCCCCGGCGGACCTCGCCCGCGACCGGGCCGTCCGGCCGGTGGAGCACGATCCGTGCATCGGTGCAACCGGCGAGGTGGGCCGCGCCGCGCAACTCGAGCGCGTCGGTCGCGCCGAGCACGGTGACCGGCAGCACCTCGGCACGCGCCGGCGCCGCGTGACCGCCGTCGCCACGTGCGACCCGCAGCGCCGTCCCCGGCAGGTGCCGCTCCAGCGCCGCCGAGCACCGGGCGAGCAGCGCCGCGGCGAGCGGCCGCAGCGCGCCGTCGAGGACGGAACTCGCCTCCCGGGCCACCAGGCCCTGACCGCCGAACTCGCTGGCGACCGCGATGGAGCAGCCGGGCACCGCGGCCTGCACGGCGTCGGCGACGGCCCGTTCGTGCTGCGGTCGGGCCTGGGAGCCCGCGGCGACGACCGCGACGTGGCGCGTGCCGTCACGCCGCAGCGCGTCGCACAGGCGTCGCACGTCGTCGCGGTCGAGCGGACGCAGTTCGCGCCCCAGCAGGTCGTGGCCGCCGGCGACGGTGAACCGGCTCGCGACCAGCCGCTCGATGAGTTCCGCAGGTGAGCGCGTCAGCGCCGGTTCGACCGCAGGTCGCGGCACGATCCGCACGACCGCCATGCGGGGCACCTCGGGGTGGTCATGGACGACGGCGTCCAGCAGCACGTCGGAGACGTCGACGGTGACGGCGTCGACCGGGTCAGGGCTCGTGGCGGCGATCGCCGAGAACACCGGCCCGGGATCGGTCGCATCTCCCCGGGTCACCGTGACGGGGACCACCTCACCGTCGTCACGGACGACGACCGCGGCGGCGCCGGTCGGGCGGAGGACCATGCCCGCGGTGCTGCGGTGTCCGTCGTCGCGCGCCACAGCAACCGATTGTCCCGGAGGGCGACGCCGCGCCTGCTACCTGGTGCGCCGGCGCAGCCACCGGTCGAGCGCGACGGCGAACAGGATGAGGACGCCCTGGACCACCTGCTGGTACGTGGTGTCCCAGCCGAGCAGGTTGAAGCCGTTGCCGATGAGGGTCAGCAGCAGGGCGCCGACGACACCACGCCAGATCGCGCCCTCGCCGCCCAGGATGCTGGTGCCGCCGATGACCGCGGCGGCGATCGCGGACAGTTCCAGGCCGGTGGCCATGCTCGACTGGGCCGACCCGGCCCGCGAGGCGAGGATCAGCCCGGCGAGGGCGGAGCAGATGCCGCTGATGACGTAGACCGAGACGTGGATCGACCCGACCCGGATGCCGGAGAGCCGCGCCGCCTCGGCGTTGCCGCCGACGGCGTAGACCCGCCGGCCGAACGTGGTGGCCGCGACGACGACGCCGACGATGACGACCACGACGATGAACAGCACGGTCGCGGACGTCAGGCTGAAGAGCGACGGCCAGGTCAGGATGTTGAAGTCCTCGGACTGGGACGCGAGCGGGTAGATGATCGCGCCGCCGGTGACCACCACGGCCAGGCCGCGGTAGATGATGCTGGTGGCGAGGGTGGCGATGAACGAGTTGACACCGCTGCGCACGACGATCGTGCCCGTGATGAAACCGAGCACGCCCCCGGCGGCCACGGCGGCGGCGAACCCCACCGGTACCCCGGCCGCACGCACGACCTGGGTGCCGATGATCGCCGACAGCGCGAGGGTCGCGCTCGCCGTCAGGTCGAACACGCCGCTGATGATGCAGATGGTCGCGCCGGCGGCGAGCAACCCGACCACCGCGCACTGGTCCAGCAGGTTGATCAGATTCGACGACGTCAGGAACGTGTCGGTGCTCAGTGACAACGCGACCACGATGACCACCAGCGCCACGAGGATGCCGTAGTCACGCGCGCGGAACGCGCGTCCGCCCGAGGTCTTGGCGGTGGCGTTCACGGTGACCCCCGGGTCGGGGGCGGTCTCGACACTCACGCTGTTTCTCCTTCGTCTCCGAACGCGCTGGCGATGACGACCTCACGCGCGGTGCCCCGCGGGTAGTCCCCGACGATGCGGCCGTGACGCAGCACGAGCACGCGGTGGGAGAGGCCGAGCAGCTCCTCGATCTCCGACGACACGCAGACGACGGCCATGCCGCTCGCCGCGAGGTCGATGACGAGCTGGTGGATCTGGGCCTTGGCGGCAACGTCGACGCCACGGGTCGGTTCGTCGATGAGCAGCACCTGCGGCGAACGTAGCAACCACTTCGCGAACAGGGCTTTCTGCTGGTTGCCACCGGAGAGCGTCTCGATCGGCGCACCGGGATCCGCCGCCCGGATGTCGACGGACTTCGACGCGGTCGCCACGGCGGCGCGCTCGGCGGGCCGACGCACGAACGGCCCGACGCGTCGCCCGCCGAGTGAGGCCAGCGCGACGTTGTCGCGTACCGAACTGCTCATCACCAGGCCCTGCTCCTTGCGGGACTCCGGCACCAGGGCGACGCCCGCGGCCATCCCGCTGCGCGGGGTGTGGCGCAGCGCGGCGCCGTCGACCTCGACCACGCCCGCGGTGGGACGGTCGGCACCGAACAGCAGCCGCAGCGTCTCGCTGCGTCCGCTCCCGACCAGCCCGGCGATGCCGAGGATCTCGCCGGCGCGGACCTCGAGGTCGACGTCGTGGACCATCCCCCGGCCGAGACCGTGGGCGGCGAGGCGCACCGGAGCGTCGGCCGGCACGGGTTCCGGTTCGGGGTAGAGGACGTCGATCTCGCGCCCCACCATGTGCCGCACGAGCGTGCCGGCGGTCAGGTCCGCGGCGTCGGCGGTGAGGACGAGGCCTCCGTCGCGCAGCACCGTGACCCGGTCGGCCACCGCGAGCACCTCGTCGAGGAAGTGCGACACCAGCAGCACGGTCGTGCCGCGGCCCGCGAGGGTGCGGATGAGCTCGAGCAGGTTCTCCTTCTCGTGCTCGGCGAGCACCGCGGTCGGTTCGTCGAGGGCGAGGACCCGGGCACCACGCGCGAGGGAGCGCAGGATCTCGACCTGCTGCTGGGCGCCGATCGGGAGGGTGTCGACCCGCGCACGGGGGTCGACGTCGAACCCGGTGAGCTCGATGAGTTCGTCGAAGCGGGCCCGGTCCGTGCGCGCCCGGCGGAACCCGACCTTCTGCGACCAGCGGGCGAGGAAGACGTTCTCCAGCACGGTGAGCGCGGGGACGAGCGCACCCTCCTGGGAGATGAGGCTGACGCCGTGGGCGATGGCGTCACGTGGACTGCCGATCGCGACGGGTTCGCCGTCGAAGGAGATGGACCCGGTGTCGGCGCGGATCGCGCCGCCCAGGATCTTCAGCAGGGTGCTCTTCCCGGCGCCGTTCTCGCCCACCAGGCTGTGCACCTCGCCGGGCGCGACGTCGAGGTCGACGTCGCGCAGCACCGACACCCCGCTGTAGCTCTTGCCGACGCCCCGGACCGCGATGTGCGGCGCCCGGACGGCGGTCGGCTCCTTCGTCGTGCTGATCACGCGGACTCCTGTCGTGCGGTACACCGGCCGGTCGGCCGATCGGGTGGCAGCGGCGCCGCTCCCACCCGACCGACCGACCGACCGGCGGTGGGATCAGTCCGAGTACGTGCCGGTGAGGCCCTGCAGAGTCTCCTTCGTACCGAGGCACTGGAACTTCGTCAGCACGTCGCAGGAGCTCTGCGCGTCCGGGACGTCCCCACCGCGCGCCTTGTCGATGCCGAGCTCGGCCGCCTTCGCGCCCTCGTCCTTCTCGGGCAAGGCGTAGGTGCCGAACCACTCACCCTTCTGCACGGCTTCGTACGCCTGGGTCGAGCCGCCGTTGCCGACGAACTGGATGTTCTTGCCCGCGGCGAGCGGAGCGGCGCCCTCGATGGCCTGCGAGGACCCGATCACGACGTTGACGTCGGGGTCGGACTGCAGCAGGTTCTGCATCGCGGTGCGGCCGCTGTCCTGCGTGTAGCCGCCGACCAGGTTGCTGATGACGTCGGCGCCGCCGGCCTTGAGGGCCGCCACGGCGGCGTCCGTGCGCGCGGCGTCCAGCGGGTAGTTGGCGAAGCCCTGCAGGTACGCGACCTTGCAGGGGCTCTTGCCGGCGCAGGCGTCGAGCGCCATCTTGGCGAGGCCCGCACCGTTGACCGTCGGCGGGTCGATGAGGTTGATCGTGCCGTCGACCTGCGGGTCGATCGTGTCGTACTTGCCGCCGATCGGCGTGAACTGCACGACGACGGTGATGCCGGCGGCGATCGCCTGCTTGACCGGGTTCACCATCGCGGTGCCGTCGTTCGCCTGGATGATCGCGACCTGGAACCGCTTCGACGTGATGGCGTCCTGCAGCTGGTTGACCTGGGTCGGGCCGTCGAAGTTGGAGTCGAGGAACTCCGCGGTCGCGTTGTGGGACTTCGCGTACTCCTCGACGCCGGCGAAACCGGCCTGCGCGAACGAGTTCGCCTTCGCGAAGCCGAAGTAGCCGATCGCGATCTTCTGGTCCTCGGACACGGTGGACGCCGACGACGAGCCGCCGCTGGACGGTTTGCTGCACGCTGCAACGGTCACGGCGAGCACGACGCTCGCCCCGGCCGCCGCGACGATCCGCGTGGTTCGCTTCACTACTGCTCCTCCTGGGGTGGGGCGGGAATGGTCACGGGGGGTCACCGGGCGGGGACGAACTCGAACACGTTGCCAACCGCGGGTTCGTCGTGCTCGGTGTCCAGCAGGTCGGCGAGACGGCGGGACACGTCCGCTCGCCACGGGTCGGAGACCCACCGCTGGTAGTCCTGTGCCGCGTCCCAGTCCGCGATGACCAGGTACGTGGCGGCGTCGTCACCGGTGCCTCGCAGGAGAGCAGCGTCGCGGCAGCCCGCGAAGGCACGCGCCCGGTCGAGGATCGCTTCGTCCGCGTAGAACTCCGCGACCGCGTCGGCCCGTCCGGGCGCGGCGTGGAGGCGGAGAACACTGCGGATCACGGTCATCTCCCAGGTGCGTCGGTGGTCGAGGTGTCGGAACTCTGAACCCGGGGTGACGGCCGGGTGTGTGCGCCCCGCACACCCGCCCGGCGGCGCACTGTGCACGGCCGTGGCACGCGCCGGAACCGGGCGTCCGGGGTGTCCGTGCGGAGCCCGGAGCACGGTTGACACCCGTCGAGGCGGTGTGCCACCGTCGAGGTCCTCCGCCGTGCCAACCCGGCGTGAGAGGTCTTCGCTCGTCACTCGTGCCGGCGCCGTCGTGGCGCCGCGGGACACCCGGGTACCTGCGCGTTCCACGCCGCACCCGCCAGCTCGTGCCGTCGTCGCTGCATCCCCGCGACTCGGCGCACCCACGATCCGAGAGGCCGTCCCATGCCGAGTTCCAGCCGTGTCGCGATCGACGTCGGCGGCACGTTCACCGACGTCGTCGAACTCTCACCCGAGACGGGGGAGTTGCGCTTCGACAAGGTCCCGACCACGCCCGCGGCCCCGACCCAGGGCGTGATGGACGCGTTCGGGGTCATCCACGCCGGGTTGTCCGACATCTCGATCTTCACCCACGGCACGACGCTCGGCCTCAACGCGTTGCTGACCCGCACCGGCGCGCGTACCGCGGTGATCGGCACGCAGGGCTTCCGCGACGTCTACCTGCTGGGCCGCACCGACCGCCGGGTGAACTTCGACATCACGTACCGGCCGCCGACGGCGCTGCTCGAGCGGTACGACACCTTCGAGGTGCCCGAGCGCAGCCTGTTCGACGGCACCGAACACCTCCCGCTCGACCTCGACGCCGCGCGGGCCGTCGCCGCCACCGTCGCCGAGCGCGGCTACGACTCGGTCGCGGTCGCGTTCCTGCACAGCTACGCGAACCCCGAGCACGAACTGCAGATGCGTCAGGTGTTGGCGGAGGTCGCACCCGACGTCGTCGTGACGGTGTCGCACGAGTTGTCGCGCGAGTACCGCGAGTACGAGCGCACGAGCACCGCGGTGCTCGACGCCTACGTCAAGCCGATCGTGCGTCGTTACCTCGAGACCCTCGCGGGCGAACTCGACGGCAACGGCTTCGGCGGCCGGTTCCTCATGACCCGCTCCGGCGGCGGCGCGATGACCGCGACCGCGGCCCGCGAGCAACCGGTGAGCCTCATCCTCTCCGGCCCCGCCGGCGGCGTGATCGGTGCGGCGGCGTTCAGCCACCTGGTGGGCGAGCCGAACCTCATCACCATCGACATGGGTGGCACCAGCCTCGACGCCTCGTTGGTCGTCGACGGAGAACCGGTGCTGCACCAGGGCGCGGAGTTCGAGGGCCTGCCGATCAACACGCCGTCGCTGTACATCCACACCATCGGCGCGGGCGGCGGTTCCATCGGCTGGCTCGACGGCGCCGGTGCCCTGCAGGTCGGCCCCCAGAGCGCGGGCGCAGCGCCCGGCCCCGCCTCCTACGGCCGCGGCGGGACCCAGCCGACGTTCACGGATGCGGCGCTCGCGCTCGGGTACCTCGGTGGCGGCACACCGCTCGGCGGTCGGCTCACCCTCGACGAGGGACTCGCGCAGCGCGCCCTCGAGCCCATCGCCGAGGCGCTCGGTATGGACCACCTGGCCCTCGCCCGCGGCATGGTCCGCATCTCGACCACCAAGATCATGGGCGCGGTCCGCGCGATCACGGTCGAGGTCGGCCGCGACCCGAAGGACTTCGCGCTGCTGTCGTTCGGCGGTGGCGGTGGGCTGGTCGCGGTCGACGTCGCGCACGAACTCGGGATCCCGACCGTGATCGTGCCGCCGGGGCAGGGTGCGTTCTCCGCGTTCGGCATGCTCATGGCCGACGTCCAGCACGACTTCGCCCGCACGGCCGTCATGCCGCTCGCCGATCTCGACGAGTCGATCCTGTCGACGAGCTACGGCGCGATGACTGAGGAGGCGCGGGCGGTACTCGGGTCCGAGGGCTTCGGCGAGCAGGAGCAGGTGCTCAGCCGCAGCGTCGACGTCCGCTACGCGGGTCAGGAGCACTCGGTCACGGTGCCCGTACCGGACACCGGCGACGTCGCGGGAGAGGTCGCGAAAGCCTTCGCCGAACTGCACGAACGCCAGTACGGCCACGTGATGGACGACCCGATCGAGGTCACCACCATGCGGCTGCGGGCGAGCGGCCTGGTCGACAAGCCGACCCTGCCGGAGCTCGCGCCGCGCAGCGGTGGCGCCCTCGTGGCGGAGGGCACCCGCGACGTCTACGTGTCGGCGGAGCAGCCGGCCGTGCCGTACGCGCTCCACACCCGCGAGACCCTCGGTGCCGGCGACGAGATCGCCGGTCCCGCCGTCATCTCCGAGCACACCGCCACCACCGTCATCCACGCCGGCGACGCGCTGCGGGTCGGCCGCTTCGGCGAGCTCGTCATCGCTGTCGGACGCTGAGAGGAACAGGGACCGTGAACGACTCCATCACCACCGAGGTCATCCGCCACGCGCTGCTCGCCGCCGCCGAGGAGATGGCCCGCAACCTGTGCCGGACCGCGTACAACACCGTGGTCTACGAGATCCACGATTACGGCATCGGCATCCACGACGTGCACGGGGACGTGGTCGCCGACGCGCCGGGCATCGCGATCTTCACCCGCGGCAACGACCACGGCATCAAACGGGCCGTCGAGTTCATCGGCGCCGACAACCTCCTGCCCGGCGACGTGATCCTGCTCAACTACCCGTACTGGTCGAGCGCGCACACGCTGGACCCGCTGGTGTTCGCGCCGATCCACGCGGACGGTCGGCTGGTCGGGTACGCCTCCTGCCGCATCCACGTCCTCGACCTCAAGCAGAAGGACCCGGGCTACGTCCTGGACTCCACCGACATGTCGCAGGAGGGGATCTTCTTCCCCGCCAGCAAGCTCTACCGCGAGGGCGTCGCCAACGAGGACATCTTCAACGTCATCCGCTTCAACAGCCGCATGCCGGAGCGGACGATCGGCGACATCCAGGCGCAGGTGTCGGCCTGCTTCAGCGGCGTGCAGCGCACGCGCGAGATCGCCGAGAAGTACGGCGTGGACGGCCTCGTCGACGCCATGGCCGCCATCAACGAGCACGGCGAGAAGCTCGCCCGGCTCGCGCTGGCGAAGCTGCCGAAGGGCACGTGGACGGCGCACGACTTCGTCGACAACGACGGTGTCGACCTCGACCGGTTGGTCCGGATGAACGTCACCGTCACCGTCACCGACGAGGAGATGGTGATCGACTGGACCGGCAGCGAGACCGAGGTGCGCGGCCCGATCAACATGCCGCGGGGCGGCACGGAAGCCCTGTGCTCGCTGATCTTCAAGTCGATGACGACCCCCGACACCCCCGTGGTCGCGGGGAACTTCGCGCCGATGCGCGTGGTCACCGTGCCGGGGTCGGTGATGCACGCCGTCCCGCCGATGCCCACGTTCACACTGTGGACGGGTCTGCTCGCGGGCGAGGTCATCCTCAAGGCCCTCGCGCAGGGCATGCCCGAACTGGTGCCGGCGAGCTCCGGGGGCGACGTCTGCTCGATGATGGGTCTGGGCGTCAACCCGCGCAACGGCGAGGCGTGGCTCGAGGCCACCAACGAGGCCGTCGGGTTCGGTGGGCACGCGGGAGGGGACGGCGCCGACGGGATCATGCACATCAGCGAGCCGGGGTGCCGCAACAACCCGGTCGAGGTCCTGGAGACCAAGTCACCGATGTTCATCGAGTCCTACGGCTACCGGCCGGACACCGGCGGCGCGGGCCGACACCGTGGCGGTGTCGGCGTCGGTCGGTCCTACCGGTTCACCGCGCCGTCGACCGGCATCTGCATCGTCTACAAGACCAAGACCAAGCCGTGGTCGATCGGTGGCGGCGGCGAGGGCGACAACAACCACATCGTCCTCAACCCCGGCACGGACCACGAGGTCGTCCAGGGTGGCAGTTACAACCACCTCGACACCGGCGACGTGCTGGTCAACAACACCGGTGGCGGCGGGGGATACGGCAACCCGTTCGAGCGCGATCCGGCCCGCGTGGCGGCCGACGTGCGCAACGGCTTCGTGTCGGTCGACGCCGCCGCGCAGCGCTACGGCGTCGTGGTCGACCCCGGCACCTTCACGGTCGACCAGACCGCGACGGACGAGCGGCGGAGCGTGCCGGCGTGAGCAGCCTGACCCTCGTCGGCGGGTCGGTGTTCGACGGCCTGTTGGACGCAGCGGTGCCCGCGACCGTCCACGTCGAGGACGGCGTGATCGTGTCGGTGCTGGAGCCGGGTGCGCCCGCGCCGGACGCCGACCGGGTGCTCGACGTGACGGGCCGCACCGTGCTGCCGGGCCTCATCGACGCCCACTGCCACGCCTACGGTTTCAGCCTGGACATGCTCGAGATGGAGTCGGTCCCGCTGAGCTACGTCGCGCTCGTGGCGGCGAAGCGGTTGGTCGGCGCGCTGGAGCGCGGCTTCACCACCGTGCGTGACCCGTCCGGCGGCGACGCCGGCATCACCCGGGCCATCGCGGAGGGGCTCCTGCCGTCGCCGCGGTACCTGTGGACCGGGGCGGCGTTGAGTCAGACCGGCGGCCACGGCGACGTCCGGGCCGTCGACACCGATGTGTGTGGCTGCAACAGTCACGTCTCCGAGGTCGTGGACGGGGTCGACGCGCTGCGCGTGGCGGTCCGCGACCGGTTCCGCCGTGGCGCCCACGCCATCAAGATCATGGCGTCGGGCGGGGTGGTGTCGCTGACCGACCCGATCCGGATCCCGCAGTACTCCGCGGAGGAGATCCGCGCCGTGTGCGACGAGGCGACCCGCCGTGGCAGCTACGTCGCGGCGCACGCGTACTCGCCCGAGGCGATCCGGCACGCGGTCGAGGGCGGGGTGCTGTCGATCGAGCACGGCAACCTGCTCGACGTCGAGACCGCCGACCTCATGGCCGAGGCCGGGGCCTTCCTCGTGCCGACGCTCGCCGCCTACGACGCGATGGACCGCCGGGGCGGCGAGGTGGGGATGGCTGCGGTGTCCCAACGCAAGAACCAGGAGGTGCTCGAGGCCGGGCGCAAGGCGGTCGAGATCGCCCACGCGTCCGGCGTGCGGGTCGGCTTCGGTACCGACCTCATGGGGATCCTCGAGGGTGAGCAGTTGCAGGGTCTGCGTCTGCAGGTCGAGGTCGCGGGCGTGGCCTCGACGCTGCGCTCGGCGACGTCGGTCAACGCCGACCTCATCCGCCGCCCGGACCTCGGCCGGATCCGGCCCGGGTGTGTGGCCGACCTGCTGGTGGTCGACGGTGACCCGTTCACCGACCCCTCGGTCCTGTGGGACGGCGCCCGCGCCGTCGTGCAGGCCGGAACGGTCCGCTGACCGTCACCCGGCGAGGTACTCCTGGGCGGGGACGGGGAGCCCTCGGCCGTCGGGACGTGACCAGTGCACGGTGACCTCGTCGAACCCGAGCTCACGCAGCCGTTCCGCGGTGTCGGTGTAGCGGTCCGCGCTCTCGAACGGCCACTGCACGTCGAGGGCGAACTGGGCGACGCGGCGCAGTTCGCGGGGGTCACGGCCCGCCACCTGCGCGGCCTCGTCGAGCTTCGCCGCCTGCTCGGCGAGGGCGGCGAACCAGGTCTCGGCGTCGACCTGGGCGCCGTACGGGCCGTACGTCACCCAGGCCTGGCCGAACCGTGCCGCGAGAGCCAGCGCCCGCGGGCCGGTGGCCGCGACCGTGAACGGCACCCGCGGGTCCTGGACGCACCCGGGCAGCTGGTGGGCGTCGACGGCGCTGAACCGCTCGCCCCGCACGGTCACCACGGGTTCGCGCAGCAACCGGTCGAGCAGTGCGATCCACTCGGCGAAACGGTCGGTGCGTTCCCGGCGCGTGCGGGGCGGATCGCCCAGCACCGCGGCGTCGGGGCCCTCGACCCCCGCGCCGAGCCCGACCTCCAACCGGCCGTCACTGAGCTGGTCGAGGGTGACGAGCTCCTTGGCGAACGGCACGGGGTGGCGGTAGTTCGGGGTGGCGACCTGGGTGCCGAGGCGCACCCGCTCGGTCACGGTGGCGGCGGCCGCGAGCAGGGGGACGCAGCCGTACCAGGGACCGTCGCCCAGTTGCGGCCACAGCAGGTGGTCGTAGGTCCACACCGTGCGGGCGCCAGCCTGCTCGACGGCGCGGACGTCGGCGAGGAACTCGGCGGGCGGGTGCCGGTCGGGCAGGACGATCGCGCCCCAGGCCAGGTCGGTCGTGCTCATCTCGTCCATCCGTCCTCGCCGGTGTCGGTGCTCCGGCCGAGCCTCATGGTGCCATGTCACACAGCAGCGTCATCGAACACGACGGAGAGAGGGAACACGTGAGCAGCAACCCGTTGGCCGTCTGGAAGGCCTACAACGACGCGTCGAACGCGGGCGACCACGACACCGCGGCGCGCTACCTCGACCCAGGGCTGGAGGTCCTGGTGAACGGGCGGGCGTCCGTCGCATCGATCGAGGAGGACCGCGCCGTGCAGACGGAGCTGCTGCGGCTGTATCCCGACTACCACCGCGAATTCGTCGACGGTATCGAGGTCGGCGACGTCGCCACCGTCGAGTGGCGGATGGTCGGAACGCCGTCCGAGCCGGGAGTGGTGCCGCTGGACGTGGCCGGGGTGTCGGTGGTGCGGCTGGCCGGAGGCCGGTTGGCAGCGGCTCGGCTCTATCACCCGACCGGTGCGTTGGACGTCGTCACGGCTCGAGCTCTGGGCCGATTCGATGATGTGTGACATAGTACTGACGTGACTCGGGTGGTGGTCGTGGGCGCGGGCGTCGTGGGTTCCGCGTGCGCCCGCTACGCCGCTCACGCGGGCCTGGACGTCACGATCGTCGACCGCCGGGCGGTCGCTGCCGGCACCACCGGTGCGGGCGAGGGCAACCTGCTCGTGTCGGACAAGGCTGCGGGCCCGGAACTCGCCATGGCGTTGCGGTCCCTGCGGCTGTGGCAGCAACTCGGCGACTCCCTCGGTGCCGAACGTCTCGAACTCGAGCGCAAGGGCGGCGTCGTCGTTGCGCGCACGCCCGCCGCCCTCGCCGCCCTGCGTGACTTCGCCGGGGCGCAGGCGGCGGCCGGCGTGACGAGCGAGCCGCTGGACGCCGCCGCCCTGCACGAGGCCGAACCGCACCTGGCCCGCGATCTCGCGGGCGGGGCCTTCTACCCCGGCGACCTGCAGGTGCAGCCCGCGAAGGCGGCCGCCACGCTCGTGGCCGACGCCGTCGAACACGGCGCCGACCTGCGGCTGGGTGAGGAGGTCACCGGACTGCGCGTCGAGCACGGAGCCGTCACCGGTGTGACCACGACGTCCGGGACGATCCCGGCCGACCACGTCGTCAACGCCGCCGGGACCTGGGGCGGCGAGGTGTCCGAGCGGTTCGGGGCGCCGGTTCCGGTGCTCCCGCGCCGGGGCTTCGTGCTGGTGACCCAGCCGTTGCCCCGCGTGGTGCGGCACAAGGTGTACTCGGCCGACTACGTCGAGAACGTCGCCTCCGACAACGCCGGGCTCGAGACGTCGCCGGTGGTCGAGGGGACGAAGGGCGGCACCGTGCTCATCGGCGCCAGCCGCGAGCGGGTGGGATTCGACAAGCAGGTGTCGGTGCCGGTGGTCCGGCGGCTGGCGGCCCACGCCGTCGCCTTGTTCCCGGTGCTCGCCACCGTCGACCTGCTACGGGTCTACGGCGGGTTCCGGCCCTACTGCCCCGACCACCTCCCGGTCGTCGGCGCCGACCCGCGCGTCACCGGGCTCTGGCACGCCTGCGGCCACGAGGGCGCGGGCATCGGGCTCGCTCCGGCCACCGGTGAGCTGATCGCGCAGCTGATCAGCGGGACGCCCACGGCGATCGACCCCGAGCCGTTCACGCCGAGCCGTTTCGTGGGGATCGCCGCGTGACGACCTTCGACTTCGACGGCCGGACCATCCCGTTCACCGACGGTCAGACGGTCGCCGCCGCGCTCGTCGCCGCGGGGACCTACAGCTGGCGCACCACCCGGTTCGGCGGGAAGCCGCGCGGCGTCTTCTGCGGCATCGGCGTGTGCTTCGACTGCCTGGTGGTCGTCGACGGCCGCCCCGACCAGCGGGCCTGTCTCGCCCCGGCCACCGCCGGCGCCGTCGTCGCCACCCAGGACGGAGCCGGTCACGATGACCTCGCCGTCTGAGCCGCTGACGCTCGCCGCCGCCGTCACCGTCGTGGGGGCCGGACCGGCCGGGCTCGCCGCGGCGGTCGCAGCCGCCGACGCCGGAGCCACGGTCGCGGTGGTCGACGCCGCACCCCGGGTGGGCGGACAGTACTGGCGCCACGGCCCGGACGGTCTGCGCGTCGACGCCGACCTCCACCACGACGTCGAGGTCTTCGAGCGGCTCGAGCAGGCGTTCGCACGGCACGTCGTCAGCGGCACCATCCGCCACCTCGCCCGCCACCAGGTCTGGCACCTCGTGGTCGACGACGACCGTTGCACCGTGCACGCCGTCGACTCCAGCGACCCCCTCTCCCGCCGGGAGCGCACCGTCGTCTCCGACCGCCTCGTGATCGCGGTCGGTGCCTTCGACCGACAGGTGCCGTTCCCCGGCTGGGACCTGCCTGGTGTCCTCACCGTGGGCGGCGCGCAGTCGCTGCTGAAGGGCAGCGGGGTCGCCGTCGGGCCGCGGGTGCTCGTCGCGGGCACCGGGCCGTTCCTGCTCCCCGTGGCCACCGGCCTCGCCGCCCGCGGCGCGCGGGTGGTCGGCGTGCACGAGGCCAACCACCCGGCGGGCTGGCTGCGGCACCTGCCGGCCGTGGCCTCGCAGATCCCGAAGATCCGCGAAGCCGCCGGCTACGCCGCCACGCTGGCCCGTCACCGTGTGCCCGTCCACCACCGCTCGGTCGTGCTCGCGGCGCACGGAGCCGACCGGGTCCAGGCGGTCACCGTCGCCCGGGTCGACCGGTCGGGTCAGGTCGTCGACCGCACCCGCCGCCGCATCGAGGTCGACGTGCTCGCTGTCGGGCACGGGTTCACCGTGCAGGCCGAACTGCCGCGGCAGGCGGGGTGCGAGCTGCGCCCGACCGCTGACGGCGGGGTCGCGGTCACGACCGACGGTGACCAGCGCACGTCCGTCGGGCGGGTGTTCGCAGCCGGAGAGACCACCGGCGTGGGCGGCGCTCAGCTGGCCGTCGCCGAGGGCACCGTGGCAGGCACGTCGGCCGGACGGGCGGCGGGAGCGCTCGGCCGCGTCGACCTCAGCTCCGCCCGTCGCGATCGTGACCGCCTGCAACGGTTCGCCACTGCGCTGCACGCCGTGTACCCGGTGCCCGAGGTGTGGCTCTCACAGCTCACACCCGCCACCGTGGTGTGCCGGTGTGAGGAGGTGACCGTGGCCGATGTCGACGCCGCGATCGACCTCGGCGCACGGGACACCCGCACCGTCAAGCTGCTCTCGCGCTCCGGCATGGGCTGGTGCCAGGGCCGCGAGTGCGCGTTCGCCACCGACTGCCTCACCGCGCGCCGCACCGGTGCGGCGCGCGATCCCGCCGCGGGAGCCGACCGCCCGGTCGCCGTCCCGGTCCCACTCGGCCTCGTCGCCAGCGGCGACGCCTGACCACCTCACCCAGGAGGACAAGCATGGACCGCAAGCCCTGGCACGGAGTTCTCGTCGCCACCGCCCTGCCGTGGAACGACGACGACACCCCCGACCTGGACGGCTACGCCCGTCACGTCGCCTGGCTCGCCGACCACGGGTGCCACGGTGTCACCCCGAACGGCTCGCTCGGTGAGTACCAGCAGCTCACCGACGACCAGCGCTACGCCGTGGTGCAGACCGCCGTCGACGCCGCACCCGAGGGCTTCTCGGTCATGCCGGGTGTCGCCGCCTACGGCGCGAAGCAGGCCCGTCGCCACGCCGAGGCCGCGGGAGCCGCGGGCTGCGGTGCCGTGATGCTGCTGCCCCCGAACGCCTACCGCGCGAACCGGCGCGACGTCGTCGAGCACTACCGCATCGTGGCCGAGGCCGGGGTGCCGGTGGTGGCCTACAACAACCCCTACGACACCAAGGTCGACCTCGTCCCGGACCTGCTCGCCGAGCTGTACGGCGAGGGGCTCATCGTGGCCGTCAAGGAGTTCTCGGGCGACGTGCGTCGCTACTACGAGATCAGCGAGTTGGTGCCGGGTCTCGACGTCCTCGCCGGCAGCGACGACGTCGTGCTCGAACTCGCGCTCGCGGGCTCGCCGGGATGGGTCTCGGGTTACCCCAACGCGTTCCCGGAGGCGTGTGTCGAGCTGTTCACCGCGGCGAGCGCCGGTGACCTGACCACCGCGCTGCCGCTCTACCGCACCCTGCACCCGTTGCTGCGGTGGGACAGCAAGACCGAGTTCGTGCAGGCCATCAAGTTGTCGATGGACATCGTCCCGGACGCACTCGACGGCGGACGGTGCCAGCCGCCACGCGGCCCGCTCTCCGAGGCGGACGTCGCGGTGGTCCGCGACGCCACCGAGAAGGCACTCGCCGCGGGCCTGAAGTAGCCGTGCGTTCCGTCCGCACGCTGCACGCGGTCGACTCCCACACCGAGGGGATGCCGACCCGGGTGGTCGTCGGAGGGGTCGGCGTCATCCCCGGCGCCACGATGGCCGAGAAGCGCCTGCACTTCATGGCCGAGATGGACGACCTGCGCACCCTGTTGATGTTCGAGCCGCGCGGGCACTCCGCCATGTCGGGTGCGATCCTGCAGCCCTCGACACGCGAGGACTGCGACTGGGGCGTCGTGTACATCGAGGTCTCCGGCTGCCTGCCGATGTGTGGTCACGGCACGATCGGGGTGGCGACGGTGTTGGTCGAGACGGGCATGGTCCCGGTCGTGGAACCGGTCACGACGATCCGGCTCGACACCCCGGCGGGCCCGGTGACGGCCGCGGTGCAGGTCGAGGACGGCGCGGCCCGGTCGGTGACGATCGAGAACGTGCCGTCGTTCAGCGTGGGCCTCGACCTCACCGTCGACGTGCCCGCGCTCGGCGGCGAGGTCGGCTACGACCTGGCGTTCGGCGGCAACTTCTACGCGGTGGTCGACCTCGACCGCGTCGGCGTGCCCTTCGACCGTACCCACCAGGGACCCATCCTGCAGGCGGGCCTCGCGATCATGGAGGCCGTCAACGCGTCCGACCGGCCGGTGCACCCGACCTCACCCGAGATCGGCGGCCTGCACCACGTGTACTTCACGGCTCCCGGCTCCACCGCCGCGCACTCGCGGCACGCCATGGCGATCCACCCGGGCTGGTTCGACCGCTCGCCCTGCGGCACCGGCACCAGTGCGCGCATGGCGCAGCTGCACGCGCGCGGTGAACTGGCGCTCGACACCGACTTCGTCAACGAGTCGTTCATCGGCACCCGCTTCATCGGCCGGCTCGTGCGCGAGACGACGGTGGGCGGGATGCCGGCGGTCGTGCCGACCGTGAACGGCCGGGCGTGGGTCACCGGCACCGCCCAGTACCTGCTCGACCCGACCGACCCGTTCCCCGCGGGTTTCGCCTTCTAGAACGCGAGGATCCTCGTGCTGACCTCCACCTCACCGCAACGGCCCGACGACGTCGTGGTCTCGGTCCCCGCCGCCTCCGCCGCCGACGTCGAGAAGGCGGCGGCCACCGCTCGCGACGCGCAACACGACTGGGCCCGCGACCCCGGCCCGCGTGCGGTGGCGCTCACCCGCGCCGCAGACGTGGTCGAGCATGCCGCGGACGAACTCGCCGACCTCGTGGTGCGCGAGGTCGGCAAGCCGGTCACGGAGGCTCGCGGTGAGGTCGCCCGGTCGGTCGCGATCCTGCGCTACAACGCCCAGCAGGCCCTCGACCCGTCAGGCGACACGTTCGGCGCGCCGGGCACGACGCTGTCGTTCACCACGCGACGACCGCGGGGGGTCGCGGGGCTCGTCACCCCGTGGAACTTCCCCTTGGCCATCCCGCTGTGGAAGGCGGCCCCCGCGCTCGCGACCGGCAACGCGGTGTTGCTGAAACCCTCGGAGGAGTCGACCGCCTGCGCGCTGCGCCTCGGCGAACTGCTCGCGCCCGTGCTTCCCGAGGGGCTGTTCGCCGTGCTGCCGGGTGGAACCGGGACCGGCCGGGCCGTGACCGGTGCGGCCGACGTCGTCTCCTTCACCGGGTCGACCGCGGTGGGGCAGCAGGTGGTGCGTGACGCGACCTCGCGCGGCGTGCGGGTGCAGGCGGAGATGGGCGGCCAGAACCCGGCGATCGTCCTGCCGGACGCCGACGTACGGGTCGCGGCCGCCTCGATCGCCGCTGCGATCGCGGGGTTCGCCGGCCAGAAGTGCACCGCCACCAAGCGGGTGATCGTCGTCGGCGACGCCACCGCGTTCACCGACGCGCTGGTGGCGGCGGTCGAGGCGCTCGGTGTCGGCGACCCGGCCGAGCCGGCCGTGGCGGTCGGACCCGTCGTCACCGACGCGGCCCGCACGCGCGTGCTCGACGCCGTCGGGTCGGCCCGTGCGAGTGGGGGCCGGGTGCTCACCGGCGGCACCGCGCCGGCCGGCGCCGGGTGGTTCGTCGCGCCGACGCTGGTCGACGGTCTGCCGGCCGACCACCTGCTCGAGTGCGACGAGGTGTTCGGGCCGATCTGCACGGTCGCCGCAGTCCCGACGTTGGAGGCGGCCGTCGAACGGGCGAACGCCGTGCGGTTCGGACTGGTCGGCGCGGTGTACGGCCGTGACCTCGCCGCCGTGCTCGACGTCACGGGGCGTCTCGCCACCGGGATGATCAAGGTCAACGCGCCCACCACCGGGGTCGACTTCTGGACGCCGTTCGGTGGCGTCAAGGAGTCCGGCTACGGCGGTAAAGAGCAGGGCAAGGCCGCCGTCGACGTCTTCACCACCACGCACACGGTCACGATCGCCGCGGGCTGACCCAGTGCTGTGTGACATGTCAGATGCGACCCAGCCCTAGACTCCAACCGCTCACCGACGCCCGGAGGTCACACCCGCATGGCCGTACGCGACGCCACCCCCGGGCCGACCCTGGGCGCCGTCGCCCAGCGCCCAAGCCTGCGTGAGGAGGCCATCCGCACCCTGCAGGCTGCGATCGTCGCGGGCGAGTTGCGCCCCGGGATCGTGTACTCGGCGCCCACCCTCGGCGCGCAGCTCGGCATGTCGGCGACCCCGGTCCGCGAGGCCATGCTCGACATGGTGAAGGAAGGCCTGGTCGAGGCCGTCCCCAACAAGGGTTTCCGGGTGGTCGCGCTGAGCGACGCCGAACTCGACGAGCTCACCGAACTCCGCCTGCTGGTCGAGGTTCCGAGCGTCGGGCGTGTGGCGGCGCGTGGGCTGTCCACGAGTGAGCACGCCGCCTTGCGCAAGCTGACGGTGCTCATCGAGCGGGCTGCGCGCAGAGGCGACCTCATCACGCACAACCGGGCCGATCTCGAGTTCCACACGGGTCTGCTGGCCCTGCTGGGCAACCACGCGCTGGTCGATCTCGTGCGTTCGCTCCGCATCCGGTCGCGGCTCTACGGCCAGGCGTCACTGGCGGCAACCGGGGAACTCGCGCCCAGCGCCCACGAGCACGTCGACCTGCTGGCGTTGGTGCAGGCCGGGGACAGACGCGGCAGCGAACGGCTCATGCGTCGCCACATCGGCCACGTCCGCGGGTCGTGGGCGGGCCACCCGGCACGAGACGCAGGAGACCATCCACCGTCCTGACAGCGGTACGTCGTCTCTCCGGCACTGCCTCGACGCTCTGACGCGCTGTCCCGCGCAGGCGTCGTCCAGGACGACGTGTTCGCCCCTGTGCACCTTCAGACGCACGAGGGGGTCATGACGACCCCAGCGGTGTCGAAGGGCATCCGGCCGGGTGCACGGTGCGCGTCGCGACTCAGGACGAGTGGGTGGCGTTGATGCCGCCGTCGACCTCGAGCACGGTGCCGTGGACGTAGGACGACGCGTCGGAGGCGAGCCAGACGACGGCGGCGGCGATGTCGTCCGGGGTGCCGGTGCGACGGGCCGGGATCCCCACGGTGAGGGCGGTCATGGCGTCGGCCGCGTCGGCGTTGATCGGGGTGCTGGTGGCGCCGGGTGCCACGGTGTTGACGCGCACGCCGCGCGGTCCGAACTCGGCGGCCCAGCACCGGGCCAGCTCCTGCTCGGCGGCCTTGCTCGCGGCGTACAGGCCGACGAACGGGTGGCCGACCTCGGCCATCCACGAGCCGATGACCACGACGGCGCCGTGTCCCCTCTCGGCCATCGCGGGGACGAGGGCGGCGGTGAGCACGTGGGGCGCGCGGACGTTGACGGCGAGGGTCGTCTCGAGCTGGGCGTCGGTGAGGGTCACGGTGTTCTCGACGATGCAGACCGCGGCGTTGTGCACCAGCAGGTCGAGCCGTCCGCCCGCAGCGGCGACGGCGTCGGCGGCGAAGCTGCGGATCACGTCCGGCGATGCGGTGAGGTCACTGGCGACGAAGACGGCGGAACCGCCGTCGTGCTCGATGCTCTCGACCACGGCGGCGCCGCGGTCGACGTCGCGTCCGGTGACGACGACGCGGTACCCCTCGCGGGCGAGAGCGCGGGCGGTCGCGGCGCCGATGCCGCTGGTCGAGCCGGTGACGAGCGCGGTGCGGGTGGTCGGTCGGGTCGGGTCGGTGGCGGTCAGGTCGGCAGCGGTCGGAGTGGTCATGCCTCGACCGAACACGCGTCGCCGCCGCCGGGCCAGGAGGTGTGGTGCCCGGTCACGGCGTGACCAGGTACGGGCGGCACCTGCGGCTTAGGGTCGTGGTGTGGAGGTGGCAGCCGAGGCGTTCGCACGCTTCCTCCGTTCGCGCCGCGACCGGTTGACCCCCGCCCGGGCGGGCATCGACGCCTTCCCGGGTCCACGGCGGGTCCCCGGCCTGCGCAAGGAGGAGGTCGCGTTCCTCGCGGGACTGTCCACCGACCACTACAGCCGGATCGAGCAGGGGCGGCAACGCCACCTGAACCCGCAGGTGCGCACGGCCCTGGTGCGGGCGCTTCGACTCGACGACACCGAGGCCGCGCACTTCCACGCCCTGGCCGACGCCGCGGCCGCTCCGGGGAGCGCGCGGCGTCGTCCGGTGGAGGTGCAGCGGGCCGACCCCGGGATGTTGCGGGTGTTGACCGCGTTGGACGACGTGCCGGCGCTGCTGCTCGGTCACCGCGGCACCGTCCTGGCTCGCAACCACCTGCTGACCGCGGTGTTGTCGACGCCGATGCCGGTCGGGTCGTCGTTCCCCCGCTGGCTGCTCACCGATCCGGGGGCGCGCGGAACCATCGACACCTGGAGCGATTTCGCCGAAGCCGCCGTCGGGGCGTTGCGGGTCGAGACCGGACGTCGGCCCCACGACGACGTGCTGCGCGAGCTGGTCGACGAGCTGCGCGCCGCCGACCCCGACGTCGCGCGGTGGTGGAACGACGTCTCGGTGAGCGACCGCACGTCGCTCACCAAGCGGATCCGCCACGACACCGCCGGTCTGCTCACCTTCGGCATCGAGACCGTCGTGGGGCCGCACGACCCGGACCAGCGCCTCATCGTCTACACCGTCGAACCGGACTCACCCACCGCCCGCGCCCTCCCGCTGCTCGCGAGCTGGGCCACCGACGACGCTGACACCTCCGGCGTCGTGAGTCGCCCCTGAGTCCGCTCGGTCGCCGGAGCGTCCGTGCGGCGACGCAGCGTGGTGATGACCGCGAGCAGCACGAGTGCGGCGCCGAGCAGTTGCCAGCCGCTGAGCGTCTCGCCGCCGAACGCGACACCGAGCGCGATCCCGGTGACCGGGTTGAGCAAGCCGATGAGCCCGACGGAGCCCGCACTCGACCGCGACAGGCCGGAGAACCAGCAGACGAAGGCCACAGCCGTGGCGACGACCGTCACGTAGCCGACGGCGACGATGCCGCCTGTGTCGAGGTGCGGCGGCGCGCCCTCGACGGCGACGGCCACGACCAGCAGCAGCACGCCGCCGGCCAGCAGCTGCCAGCTCGTCGACGCCAGCAACGGTACGTCGCCGCGCCAGCGGGTGGCGAGCACCGACCCGGCCGCTGACAGGGTCAGTGCGGCCGCCGAGGCCGCGACACCCCGCGGGTCGATCCCGTCGGTGGCCAGGCCGACCAACAGGATCACGCCGACCAGTCCGGTGGCGGCGGCCACGAAGAACAGCGGGTCCACCCGTTGCCCCAGGAGGACGAACCCGAACCCACCCAGGGCGAGTGGCGCCAGTGCCATCACCGAGGCTGCCACCGACGACGGCAGCAGCTGCGCGGCGAGGTAGACGAGCAGGAAGAAGGCCGCGAAGTTCACCAGGCCGAGGACGAACGACCGCCACCACCAGCTCCCGACCGGCCTCCGCCGGCTCACGGCGAGCAGCAGCAGACCGGCGGGGAGCGCTCGCAACGTTGCACCCCACAACGGTGCGTCGCCCGGGAGGAAGTGACGGGTGACGTAGTATGTCGACCCCCACGCGATCGGTGCGACGGCGGTCAGCGCTGCGACTCGCAACCTGGTGGCTTCCATGGAAGCCAGTCTAGCTTCCACGGAAGCTAGAATGTCAACATGCCCACCCGCGACCGTGTCGACGAGATCCGCGCGCAGTGGCGCCGTGAGCGTCCGGATCTCGACACTTCCCCGATGGCGTTGATCGGGCGGCTGCACCGTCTGGCCGCCCGGCTGACGACGGAACTGACGGCGGTGTACCAGCAGTACGGACTCAGCGAGGGTGAGTTCGACCTGCTCGCCACTCTCCGGCGCGAAGGCGCCCCAGCGTCCGTCACACCGACCGAGTTGGCCGCCCGGACCATGGTGACGACGGGTGCCGTCACCAAGCGGCTCGACCGTCTCGAGGCGGCCGGGTGGGTGCAGCGGTTGCCGCGCGACGAGGACGGGCGGGGCCGGGTCGTCGTGCTGACGAAAGCCGGCCGCGACCTCGTCGACGAGGCGTTCACGGCCCACATGGCCAACGAGAAGCGGTTGACCAGTGTTCTGACGTCCCGCGAACGCACCGCGCTGGAACGTCTCCTGCGTTCCTGGGGCGAAGGCCTCGACGGGGGGACGCTGCGGTAGGTCCGGCTCTGCGCGGATCCCGGCGGGTCAGTGCCAGTCGCCGTCGTCGGTGCCGAGGTGCTCGCGACCGAGGGCGGTGAGCGGGATGGCGTCGAGGCTGGTCAACCCGATGTCGAGCAACATCGTGCGGGGCACGCCCGAACCACCCAGCGTCGACATCCCCTCGATCACCGCGCAGAAGAACGCCCCGAGCGAGTCGGCGTCAGCGTCGGCGTCGATCTCGCCGGCCTCCTGCGCCTCGACGATGCACGCCGCGTAGTGCGAGCTGATGGAGTGGAACGAGGCCGCGACCGTCGAGGCGACCTCGGCGTCCTGCGTCGCGAGCTCGACGGCGGCCTTGGTGAACAGGGACGGCGGCGCCTGGGCACCGCCGTGTTCCACGGCCACCTTGACCATCTGCGACCGGATCCGGGTGATGGGGCTGTCGGAACCGTGCCGGATCGACTCGACGGCGTCGACCGCCTCCGCGGCGTCGCTGAGGAACGCCCGCATGAACAGTTCCTTCTTGCCGCCGAAGGCGTTGTACAGGCTCTGCCGGGCGAGGCCGGTGGCCTCGAGAAGGGTGTCCAGGGACGTGCCGGCGTAGCCCGTCTCGGCGAACGCCTTGCGCGCACGGGCGATGACGTCCGCCTCGTCGAACGTGCGGGGTCTGGGCATGATCGCCCCTCTCGGATCGGTGTGCGGACGCGTCGTCCATCCTGACGCACGGCGGACGACGCGACCCGTGGTGCGGTGCTACGGCGTGTGGGGTGCGAGTGCCGGCGTCGTCGTGGCGTCCGTGGTCGCGTCGGGGTCGGCGCGCCGCACGGCCAGCGCGACGAAGACCGCGGCGCCGACGAACGCGACCACCCCGGCCCAGCGGTAGTCGGCGTCGATCCCCCAGGCGGTCACGGCGACGCCTCCGAGGATCGATCCGGCCGCGAGCGAGAGCTGCACCGTCGTGACGAACAGGGCGAGCCCGGTCTCGGCGCCGTGCGGTGCGGCGCTCGCCATCCACGTCTGCAGCGCGAGCGGGAGCGCGCCCCACACCAGGCCCCACACCACGACCACGGCGACCACGGCGACGGGCTGGTGTGCCACCAGCGGCAGCACCACGACGGCTGCGGCGAGCAGGAACCACGCCGTGCCCGTCGTTCCCGTCACCGTGCGGCCGAGGGTGACCCCGGCCGTGAAGTTGCCGACGATCCCGGCCACCCCGAACAGCAGCAGGGTGAGCGTCACGGTCCCGGCACTGAGGCCGGCCCGGTCCTCCAGGTACGGGGTGACGAAGGTGTAGGCGGCGAACTGCGCCCCGAACACGACCGTCGCCGCGAACAGGCCGATGCGGGCTCGCGGCACGCGGAACAGGGCGCCGAGCGTGGCGACCCGCACCCGCCGGGAGGACGGGATGCTCGGCAGCGTCGCGAGTTGCAGGCCGAGGGCGACCACGCCGATCACGCCTCCGACGACGAACGCCAGGCGCCAACTCGCCACGGCTGCCACCCCGGCGCTCAGCGGCAGGCTGACGACCGTGGCCACCGAGATCCCCGCGGTGATCAGGGATGTCGCCCGGATGGTGTCCGCGGGCGGGACCAGCCGGCCGGCGATGCCCGCCCCGACCGCCCAGAACCCGCCGAGGCTGATCCCCAGCAGGACGCGCGCCAGCAGCAGGATCGCGAAGTCAGGGGCGAGGGCGGCCAGCGCGTCCGACACGACGAGCAGCAGGCTGAGGCCGACGAGGACGACGCGACGGTCCAGGCCCGAGGTGAGGACCGTGACCGCGGGCGCGGCGACCGCGGCGAGCAGCCCGGTGACGACGACCATGAGGCCGGCCGTGCTGATGCTGACGTCGAGGCCGTCCGCGATGGCGGGCAGCAGCCCGATCGGGAGGAACTCCGACAGCACGATCGCGAACGACCCGAGGGCGACGGACGCCACCGCGAGCCAGCCGCGCCGCGCCGTCGGACCGGCGGGAGTCAGCGGGCCGGTCACCCGACCGACGCCCCGCCGTCGACGAGGAGCTCGCTGCCGGTCATGCCCGAGCTCTGGTCGGAGACGAGGAACAGCACGGCGGCGGCGACCTCCTCGGGACGTAGCACGCGGCCGAGCGCCATGCCCTCGGCGATCTTGGCGAGCAGCGCGTCCGAGTTCGCCGGGACGAGACCCCGCAGGCCGGCCGTGTCTGTAGGCCCGGGGATGACGAGGTTGACGCGGATCCCGCGCGGGGCGAGTTCGCCCGCCCACGTGCGGGTCATCGCGGCGACCGCCGCCTTGGACCCGCCGTAGAGACCGAAGTTGGGCTCCTTGCCGGTCGCGGCGGTCGATCCGGTGATGACGATCGCGGCGCCCTCGTTGAGCAGCGGCAGCGCGCCCTGCACGGTGAGGGTGGTGCCGCGCACGTTGGTGGCGAACGCCTTCTCGACGTCCTCGACCGTCACCTGGGACAACGGCTTGAACTCGCCGAGTCCCGCGTTGACGTGCACCGCGTCGAGGCCATTGCCGAGCGCGGCGACGGTCTCGTACAACGCGGCGACGTCGGCCGGGTCCGAGGCGTCGGCGCGGACGGTGGTGACGGCGTCGCCGAGTTCCGCCGCGACGGCGTCGAGCGGCTCCTGACGTCGGCCGGTGACGACGACGTGGGCGCCCTCCGCCACGAAGCGGCGGACGACCGCGAGGCCGATGCCGGACGTCCCGCCCGTGACGAGGGCGGTCTTGCCGGTGAGGAACGTGCTCATCTCGTGCTCCATCCGAGTTGTTGACTGATCGGTCTGAAACGACGCTAGGACGAGCTGGACCGTTCAGTCAAGAACTCGGGGTGTGACGGGGACGACGGCCCCCGGCACGGTTGCGTGGTTCCACGGAGGCGGGGCCACCCGTGCCCGACCGACCCTCGATGTCGAGCGCGCAACACCGGTCCGACCCGTTCCCGGGCGGACGACGCGCGCTCGTCGGACAGGTCGACGGACAGGGAGCACGCCGTGCGTATCGCCTTCAGCGGAACCGGGTTCGTCGGTCACCTCGTGCCGATGTTCCCGCTGCTGCGCGCGTTCGCCGCTGCCGGGCACGAGGTCGCGGTCATCACCAGCCTCGAGCTGGAGGGCTTCCTCCGCCGGGAGGCCACGGAGCAGCTGACGGTGCTGCCCGCGGGGCCGCTCGCGGGCGTGACCCTGCGCCGGATGAGCGACGAGCTCGGGATCAGCCCGGCGTCGGACCCCGTGCCACCGGTCATCGCGAGGTTCTTCGCGGGCCGCCTGGTCGACGCCGGAGTCATCGAGGGCCTCGCCAGCGCGACGGCCTGGCGCCCGGACGTCGTCATCAGCGAGGCCATGGACCACATCGGCGCGTTCGTCGCCGGCGAGACCGGTGCCGCGTTCTACCGGCACACGTTCGGCCCCGACCGGCCGCCGCAGCTCGGCGCCGCGCTGCGCCGGGTCGCCTCGGAACGAGCCGAGCGCTACGGCCTGGTCCTCGCGCCCCCGCGCGCCGTGCTCGACATCTTCCCGGCCGGGTTGCAGGCCGGTCCGCCGGATCCCGCCCTGCGGCGGATCCCGGTGCGGCCGGAGATCCACCGCCGCCCGCGCACGGTCGTCGCACCGCACCGTCCGGCCGTCGACCCGTCACGGCCGCGGGCGCTGGTCACCTTCGGCACCGTGTTCACGGACCCGGGCCTCCGGGACCGGGCCGCCGACCACTTCGACCCGGCGCGGTGGGACGTCGTGGTCACGACCGGTGGCGACACCGTTCCGCCGGCGCCGGCGCCGGTCTCCCGCACCTACGTGCCGTTCACGCCGCTCGGTGACCTGCTGGCGGGGACCGACGTGGTGGTCACGGCCGGCGGCGAGGGGACCGTGCTGTCCGCGCTGCGGGCGGGCATCCCCATGGTCGTCCACCCGCTGGGTGCGGACCACGAGGTGAACGCCGATCGTGCGGTGGCGGCAGGAGTGGCCGTCGTGGTCCGCGACGTCGCCGAGGTCGGCGCCGCTGCGGACCTCGTCGCCTCCGAACCCGGCTTCCGGCTCCGGGCGGCGGCCCTCGCCGCCGAGGTGGCGTCGATGCCGCCCGCGGCGCGCGTCGCCGTGCAGGTCGTGCACGAGATCGAGGCCGTCCGTGCGCACTGAGGTCCGCGACCGCGTCCCGCTCACGGCGTGGGTGAGCGGGGCCCGCCCCCGCACGCTCACCCTCAGCGCGGTGCCCGTGGTGCTGGGTACCGCGGCCGCGGCGGCCGACGGCCGCGCCGATGCGCTCACCGGTGCCCTCGCGTTGCTCACGACACTGCTGTTGCAGATCGGGGTCAACTTCGCCAACGACCATTCCGACGGTGTCCGTGGCACCGACCGCTTCCGGGTGGGTCCGCCACGGTTGACCGGGTCCGGCGCGGCGCCGCCCACGACGGTCCGGACCGTGGCTCTGACCTTCCTGGGTGCCGCCGCGGTGTCCGGTCTCGCGCTCGTCGTGGTCTCCCAGCACTGGTGGCTGCTGCTCGTCGGCGCCGCCGCGCTCGCGGCGGCGTGGCTCTACACCGGTGGTCCCCGCCCCTACGGTTACGCCGGGTTGGGCGAGGTCGCGGTGTTCGTGTTCTTCGGGTTGGTCGGCACGCTCGGCACGCAGTTCGTCGAAGCCGACCGTTGCACAGTGCCCGGCATCGCGGGTGCCGTCGCCGCCGGGTCGTTCGCCTGTGCCGTGCTGATGGTCAACAACATCCGCGACATCGGACCGGACGAGAAGGCGGGCAAGCGCACGCTCGCGGTGCGCCTGGGAGTCAGCCGTTCCCGGTCGGTGTACGCCGCGTTCCTCGTCGCCCCGTACCTGCTCGCGCTCGCGCTCACGGTGCGACACCCCCTTGCGGCACTGGCCTTCCTCTCGTTGCCGCTCACCGTCCCTGCACTCCTGCTCGGCCTGCGGGCCGTCACCGCACCGGAGCTGGTCACCGCGCTGAAGCGCACCTCCGCAGGTGCGCTGGCCTTCGCGGTCGCCCTCGGGGCTGGCCTCGCCCTGACGCGCGCCGGTGTCGCGTGGTGACGCGGTCGGCCGTACCGGAACCACCGGCCCCGACGGGCAACGCTGCCGTCGACCGGTTCCACTGCCGCCGCGGACCGCGCGGTGGCGTCCACGAAGGAGAACGACCATGAGCACGACCACGGGGGAGAACACCCTTCCAGCACGGGTTGATCGCGACGCGACGGAGCTGGCCCACCGGGTGACCGGCGAGGTGCTGCGCCGGGACTCGGCCGGGTACGAGGAGGCCTGCGTGGGCTACAACCTCGCGGCCGTCCGCCGCCCGGATCTCGTCGTCCGTGCGCGGAGCGCCGACGACGTCGCCGCCGCGGTGGACTTCGCCGCCTCTCACGACCTGCCGGTCGCGGTGATGGCGACCGGCCATCAAGCCGGCCGACCCATCGAGCAGGGCGTGCTGATCCGCACCGACGCCCTGCGGCAGGTCGAGATCGACCCGGAGCGACGGCGTGCGTGGGTCGGTGCCGGCGCGCGGTTCGAGGACGTGCTCGAGGCGTCGCTGCCCCACGGGCTCGCGCCGCTGCACGGCTCGTCGCCCAGCGTCGGCGTCGTCGGCTTCACCCTGGGCGGGGGCATCAGCCCGGTCCTGGGTCGCACCCACGGGTGGGCCGTCGACCACGTCCGGACGATCAGCGTCGTCAGCGCCGACGGCTCGCGCATCGACGCGACGGCCGACGCCCACCCCGAGCTGTTCTGGGCGTTGCGCGGGGGTCGCAGCAACCTCGGCGTCGTCACCGCCATGGAGATCGACCTCGTCGAGGTCGGCGCGTTCGCCGGCGGCGGCCTGTTCTTCGACGGTGCGCACACGGCCGAGGTCCTCGCCGCCTTCCAGGCGCTGACCGTGCGGGCACCGGAGGAGCTCACGGTCTCGCTGGCACTGCTGCGCATGCCGCCGCTACCGGGCATCCCGCCGTTGCTGGCGGGCCGCTTCACACTGCACCTGCGCGTGGCGTACCTGGGTGACGCCGCAGATGTCGACCCGCTGCTCGCCCCGGTGCGGGCCGCGGCTCCGGTGCTGCTCGACACGGTCGGACCGTTGCCGTACGACCAGTTCGCCTCCATCCACTCCGACCCGGTCGACCCCGCCCCGTTCGTCGAACGCAGCACGCTGCTGCGCGATCTGCCCCCGGCCGCGCTCGCAGCTGTCGTCGACGTCGCCGGGCCCGCATCCGGTGTGGGCGTCGAGATCGTCGAGCTGCGCCACCTCGGTGGCGCGATGAGCCGACCGCCCGAGGTGAGCGGGGCGATCGACCTGTACGACGCCCGCTTCAGTGTGTGGTGCGCGGTGGTCGGCGGGCCCGGCGAGCGCCCGGACGCGGTGGCCGACGCCGACCGCGTCGTCGCCGCGCTGACGCCGTGGTCCACCGGGCTGGGCTACCTGAACTTCGCCGGCGACGACGACGCCGCCGGCTCGCCCTTCCGCCCGGACGCGCTGCGACGGCTGCGGGCGGTCAAGGCCGTGGCCGACTCGCGTGACCTGTTCCGTCTGCAACACCCCCTCGTCTGACGACCACGGAGGACAACTCCCATGACGAACCCACCCACCCCTTCGAAGCCCGAGGACGTCGCCGTCCTCCGGCAGATTCCGGCGCTGCTCGGCCACGCTCTCGACACCGGCGCGACCGGGCTGCTCTCGGACGTCCTCGACGCCGACGTCGTCGTCGACCTCACGCCGGCCGCGGAGGTGCTCGGTCTGGACCTCCCGGTGCTGATCGGACGCGAGACCGTCGTGCAGACCGCGACCGGCGGGGCCGGCCCGGTCGCCACCGAGCACGTCGTGAGCACCGTGGCCCTGCGACGCACCGGAGCGCGCTACACCGTCGACGCCCACGTCGTGGCCTGGTACCAGCTGCCGGACCAGGACATCCGCCCCGCGCCCGTGCGCCGCGCGCAACTGGGCTTCCACTGGACCTTCCAGGTCCGCCACGACGACGAGGGACTGCACGTCACCCATGTCGCGGTGGACTGCACGTGGTTCGACGGGGATGCCACCGTGCTGCTCGCCGTCCTCCGGGTGACGGACGCCGACGGAGGAAACCCTGATACGAGCGGGTTCCTGGCCCGGCTTCGCAGCCGTCTGGCTCCGGTCCCGGAACGGACCGGTGACCCGTGGAACGCGTGAGCCACGGCATCCACCTCGGCCGCGGTACCGCGGTGAACTGGGTGGTGCTGCAGGAGGGACGGGCGCTGACCCTGATCGACACGGGGTATCCGAGGGATGCGGCCGGGATCGTCGCCGCGGTCGAAGGCATCGGCCACCGCCTGGAGGACGTCGAAGCGGTGCTCGTCACGCACGCCCACGTCGACCACGTCGGCGGTCTGCCCGCGCTGCTGGCCCGGCACCGGGTGCTGGTGCTCGCGCACCCGCTCGAGCTCGCCAACCTGCACGGTGACACGCACGAGCAGGCGAGCGTCGTCGACGTCGTGCGTCACGCGTGGCGACCGCGGGGCGTGCGCTGGCTCGCGGGTGTCGCCCGTGCCGGCGGTCGCACCCACGTCGAGGTGTCCACGGCGGCACCGTTCGCGACCCGGGGCCCGTTGGACGTCCCCGGGCGACCGACACCGGTCGCGACACCCGGGCACACCAGCGGACACACGGCCTACCTGCTGGGCGACGCCGGCGTGGTCGTCACGGGCGACGCGCTCGTCACCGGTCACCCGCTGTCGACGTCACGGGGACCCCAGCTGCCGCCGGGGTTCTTCTCCGCGGACCCGGCCGGCGCACGCGACACCCTGACCCACCTCGCGGGCCTCCCCGCCGACGTCGTGGTGCCCGGCCACGGCGATGTGTGGCGTGGCGACCTGACGGTGGCGGTGGACCAGGCGCGGACACACCCGGCCGTCAGACCTTCGCCCAGGGTCGGCACCGACGCCGATCCGATCACCATCTCCCGACGACACGAGGACGAGAACCGATGACCACTGCAACGAACACCGGGCCGGCGACGGCCCCGGGCGAGCACAGCGCCCAGATCAACGGCTTCACCCTGCACTACACGGTGCGCGGCACCGGGCCCCTCATGCTGGTGCCCGCATCCGGGTGGGGACCGGCCGTGAGCTACCTGATCCCCCTGCCGGGGCTCGAGGATCACTGCACGGTGGTCTACTTCGACACCCGCCACAGCGGCAAGTCCACGGGGCCCGAGGATCCGAGCCGTTATGCGCTCGCCGACTTCGTGGCCGACATCGACGCGTTGCGGGTCCACCTTGGCGCCGAGCAGGTGTTCCTCGCCGGTCACTCCGGCGGCGGCCACCAGGTGCTCGCGTACGGCATCGAGCACAGCACGCACCTGCGGGGGATCATCGCCATCGACCCGATCGTCGCCGCGGACGACGTGCGGATGGGCGAGATGATGCGCCGCATCGAACAACGCCGCGCGGAGCCGTTCTACCGCGCCCACCCCCGTTACATCGACGACGCGATGGCCCTGATGAGCGGCGCGGGGCGTGACACACCGCCGTCGATCCAGGAGGTGCTCGACGCCACTGGCGCGTTCTACTTCCACGACCCCGACCGCGCCGGCGACGTGTTCAGCACGATGCAGTTCGACGACACGGTCCTCGCCTACACCCGGGCCTCGGGGTTCCAGAGCGACGACCTGTTGCCCGACCTGACACGCGTGACCGTCCCGACGTTGTTGGTGTTCGGTGACGACGACTTCCAGTGCGACCCGGTCAGTCAGGGACAGCGGGCGCACGAGGCGATGCCCACCTCGACGTTGACGGTGATCGCCGAGGCCGGGCACCTGCCGTGGGTCGAGCAACCGGAGGCTTTCACCGCCGCCCTCGACGCGTGGTTCGAGCAGATCGCGCGCTGACCCCGCGGTGCCGTGCGGAGATCACTCGCCGAGGTGGTGGCCGATCTCCCACTCGTGACCGAACGGATCCACCACGCGCCCGGCCAGCCAGCCGTGCTCCTCGGCCACGTCGGCGGTGACGGTCGCCCCTGCAGCGGCGAGTGCGTCGACCACGGACCGCGGGTCGTCGACGACCAGCAGGACTCGCCCGGTCGCGCCCCCGGCACCACCGGGGGCGCGCCGACCGAGCTCGGCGTCGGCACGGGCCACCCAGAACCGGGCGCCGTCGACGTCGAGTCGCGCGACGACGTCGAGCCCGTCGCCCACCTGCAGCAGGACGCGTGCCCCGAGGGCGTCGGCGAAGAAGCGCACGGCGCGGGGCGGGTCGTCCACCCACAACTCCGGTTCGATGGCGGCCATCCGTCGAGCGTGACAGAGGTGCGGCGCGACGTCACCAGTTCCGACGCGAACACCGCGCGACGGTCACCCCTCGAGCAGGTCGAGATCGCGCACGCAGAAGCCGTGGTGTTCGTGCTCCTCGTTCAGGACGACCTGCAGGCACTGCAGGACGGACCTGCCCGCCGCGTACGGCGGCCAGCCCGGTCCCGCCGGCACCGGTGCCGGCGCCGACAGGTCGGTGGACGTGACGCCGGCGAGCCAGTGCTCCAGTTCGGCGGCCTGGGCTTCGCGCACCACGAGGACGTCATCGAGGGACGGATCGGCCGCCGGGTCCAGACCCTGCTCCTCCTGGTCCGGGACGAACGGTGACGCGAGCCCCATCGCGGTGAACGGGCGGGTCGAGCCGAGGCAGCAGCGGCGGAACCACGAATCGTGCACGAACACCAGGTGGCGCAGGGTCTGGACGGCCGACCACTCGCCGGCGACCTGTCGGTGCTCCGATCCCGACGGCATGCGGCGGAGGCGCTCGACCGTCGCGCGCCACGCCTCCTGCAGCTGGCGGTACGCGTTCCGCAGGTCGTCGGGGTCGTCGGAACGGTTCAGCACCCGCACCGGGTGACGCCGGTCCAGTTCGGCCTCGACGTAGGCGCTCACCTCGACGCCGTTGACGACCAGGTTGCGCACCAAGCCGTCGATCACGACGTCCTGCACGACGACCCCGATCATCCGGGCGCGCGTGAGGTCGCACTCGCGGAACTCGGCATCGGTGAGGTCTTCGTCCTCGAATCTGGCCATGCCGGGATTCTGCCCGCCCGCTCCGACAACGGCCGAGCCTTCCACCGCTGCACGACGTCGCGTAGCCTAAAGCAAAGTTCGTTGCTCTGAGCGGAGGTGTGGTGCTCGACCGGTCGGCCTCGTTCGTGGTCGCTGCGGTCGCGGGTGCGGCGACGCTGACCGCGGCATCGGCGCCGTCCCCCCTGTACCCGGTCTACCAGCAGCTGTGGGGCTTCTCGCCGTTCACGCTGACGGTCGTCTTCGCCGTCTACGTGTTCGCTCTGCTCGCCGCGTTGCTCACGGTGGGTTCGTTGTCGGACCGGGTGGGACGTCGACCGGTCGCGTCCGCTGCCCTGCTCCTGCTGGCGGCGGGGATGGCGCTGTTCGCGGTCGCGGGAGGAACGGGTGACCTGATCGCGGCCCGCGTCGTCCAGGGTTTCGCGGTCGGCGCGGCGACCGGCACGACGACGGCGATGATCATGGACGCGGCACCGTCGGCGCGGACCGGTTCCGTCGTCAGCAGTGCGGTCCCGTCGCTCGGCATCGCCGCCGGAGTCGGCCTCGCCGGCGCCCTCGTCGAGTTCGCACCGTTCCCCCGTCAGCTCGTGTTCTGGGTGCTCGGCGCGGTGTACCTGGTGCTGGCGGCCCTGGTGTGGTGGACCCCGGAGCGTGGCACGCCGGACGAGGCACGGCGGGGATCGGTGCTGCGGTCGCTGGTGCCGAGCGTCGGGTTGCCGAGACCGGCGCGGCCGACGCTGGTCGCCTTGCTGCCGTCGATGATCGCGACGTGGGCCCTCGCCGGCCTGTACCTCTCGCTCGGCTCGTCGGTGCTCGGTCAGGTCTTCGACGTCCACAGCCACTTCGTCGTCGGCCTCGTGCTCGGGGTCTTCTTCCTCGCCGAGGTCGTCGGCGCGGTCGGCTCGGGGGCGCTGCGTCCCGCGTGCCGACAGTGGTCCGGGTACGCAGCCCTCACCGCCGGCGTCCTGGTCACGGTCGTCGCGCTGCTCACCGGGGATCTACCCGTGTACGTCGCGGGATCGGTGGTGGCGGGTCTCGGTTTCGGGGTGGCGTTCCGTGTCGCGGTGAACGACCTCGGCGATGCGGCTCCGGCCGCGCAGCGGGGTGAGGTGTTCGCGACGATGTACCTGGTCAGCTACCTGGCCTTCAGCGTCCCGGCCCTCGCCGCGGGCCTCGCGGTCGCCCGGTTCGGCCTCACCGCGACGGCGGTGACCTACGGGTTCGCCGAGGTCGGCCTGGTCCTCGTCGCCGCCGCGATCGCCGTCGGGCGCACCCGCGGCCGCACACCCGTCCCACTCCCGAACGGAGAACCCCGGTGACCCTCGAGTCGCGGACGTTCCGGACCGCGCGTCAGACCACCCGCTACCTCGAGTGCGGACCCGCCACCGGACCGCTGATGGTGTTCGTCCACGGCTGGCCCGGTCTCGGGCTGATGTGGCGCGCCCAGCTGGAGGATCTGGCCGCGGACGGCTGGCGCTGCATCGCCCCGGACCTGCGGGGCTTCGGTGGGTCGAGCGCGCCTGGTGGTCCGGAGTCGGCGTCGATGGAGAACATCGTCGCCGACATGCTCGAGCTGCTCGGGCACCTCGGCACCACGAGCGCCGTGTGGGTCGGCCACGACTGGGGGAGCGTCGTGGTGGGTCAGCTCGCCGCGCACGAGCCCCACGCCTGCCGCGCCGCCGTGCTCACGTCGTGGGCCTACCAACCGGGCGGAACGGGCCTCGCCACCCTGGTCCCGCTCGTCGACCGTTCCGTCCACCCGGCCGACGAGTACCCGGACGGTCAGTGGGACTACTACCGGTACTACACGACGCACTTCGACGAGGCCGTCGCCGACCTCGACGCCGATCCGGCGTCGACGCTCGCGTCCGTGTACCGCAGCGGGTCGCCGGATGCGGTGGGCCGAGTGTCGCCCAGTGCAACGGTCACCCGGAACGGCGGGCGCTTCGGCGCAGCGCACCGCGCGCCGCGGACCGAGCCCGACCCGGCGCTCTGGCCGGCGGCGGACTTCGAGGAGGTGGTCGCCGCCTACCGCGACCGCGGGTTCGGGCCGCCGTCGCGCCTCTACGTGAACGACGAGGCCAACGTGGCCTACGCGCGCCGGTCGCCGGACGGGGGACGCCTGGCACAGCCGGTGCTGTTCGTGAACGGTGAGTGGGACGCCCTCTGCACGATCACCGGCAACCGCCAGGGTGATCCGATGCGCGCCGCGTGCGCCGACCTGACGATCGTGTCCGTCGACGCCGGGCACTGGCTGCCCCTCGAGCGCGCGACGGAACTCACCGAGGCCCTGCGGGCCTGGGTCACGAGCAGGGGCTTGCACCCGAGCCCGTGACCGGGCCGGCGGCGACCACGTCGTCAGCGGGCCATCGAGAGCACGTCACGGACCAGGCGTCGGGCGAAGGCGTCGTCGACCTCCAGGGCGAAGGCGACGTGGTGGTAGATCGGCGAGATGACGTGGTCGAGGACCTGCTGCACGGTGGGTGTCGCCTCGCCGCGTGCTCGCGCGCGTCGCACCATCTGCGCCGCCTGCGTGCGGCGGGTCTCCATGACGGGGCAGTGGGCCACGAGGTCCACCCGTGCGGCGACCATCGCCCGCAGGTACCTCGACCGGGCCGGGCGGCGGACGTCACGGGCGATGACCAGCGCCCACTCGCGCAGGTCGCGGGCGATCGACCCGGTGTCGGGGGCCGACTCGTCGTCGCGGGTCAGTGCGGCCACGGCGACCTCTTCGAGCAGGACGTCCACGGTCGACCAGCGCCGGTAGAGCGTCGTCGGGTTGACCCCGGCGCGCTCCGCGACGACAGGCATGGTGATCCGGTCGGCACCCTCGGCGACGAGTTCGCCCACCGCGGTGTGGATGGCGTCGAGCACCCGCGCGTTCCGGCCTCCGGGCCGGCTCCCGACGCCGGCAGCGGACACGCCCCGATCTTAGGCACCGCGGTCCCCGACCGACGTCGTCACGACCGCCACGTCCTCGCCGGGGTGTCTGCGCCGAGTCGCTGCAGGACGGCATCGGCACCCTCGGCGTCGTGCAACTCGATCGTCTGGCCCGGCAGGTCCGACCTCGCGGAGACCGCCACGGCGGCTGCGCCCACCTGCTCCGAGGTCACCCACGAGGGGTCGGGAGAGTCGGACCCGCGGGTCGCGACCGGACCGAGGACGAACGCGAACACGCGCGTGCGATCCCCGAGTTCCGCGGCGGCGACGCGCTGCATCATCAGCAGAGCGGCCTGCTCCATGCTCACGAGCCCACTACCCGGCACCGGCCACGACGACGACTCGCCCGTCACGACCGTGTACGCGCCCTCGGCGCCCAGGCGGGGAAGTGCCGCGCGGAGCACGGCCATGTGGGCGGTGGCGAGGCCGGTGAACGCCGAGTCCCAGTCCGCCTGGTCGATCTCCCAGAGGCGTCGACCGGCCCACCACCCACCGATCGGGGCGACGACGTCGTCGACGCCGCCGAGTCGGCTCTCGACCTCGCCCGCGAGCGACTCGGCTCCGGCGAAGGTCGTGTAGTCGTGCTCGAACAGGTGCAGGTTCCCGGTGGCGGCGTTGCCGAGCACGGCGCGGAACTCCTCGGCGCGCCGAGTGGAGCGGGTGGGGACGACGACCTGCGCCCCCGCGGCGAGGAAGTGCCGCACAACGCCCTCTCCGACCCCGCCGGTACCTCCGGGGACGAGGACACGGCGTGCCGTCAACTGCAGTGTGGTGGTCATGTGAGCTCCTCCGTGAGCAATAGTTGGTGACACCAACGAACGTACCTCGAGATCGTTGGTCAGGCCAACTGTTAGGCTGCGGCGGTGAGTGACGCGCCCGAGCCCCGACCACCGGAACGCCTGCGGGCGCTGGCGTCCTGGCAGACGAACAAGGTGTCGACGCTGGGGGCACGGCTGACCGCGCAGCGCATGCCTCTCGGCGCGCGGACCGAGTTCGCGGTGCTCGCGGCCCTCGAGGAGTCCGGCCCGCTGAGCCAGGCCGACCTGGGCCGCCACCTGGGTCTCGACCGCAACGACGTCAACGCCGTGGTCAACCGACTGCAGGACGACGAGCTGGTGGTGCGCAAGGCTGATCCGACCGACCGTCGACGCAACCTCGTGACGCCCACGCCCCGCGGACGACGGCACCTGGAACGCCTGCAGGTGCACGCCGATGCCGTACAGGACGAGTTGTTGCGGGGCTTGGCTCCATCGGAACGGCGGCAGCTGCAGGCGCTGCTCGACAAGGTGTTGTCCGGTCACCCGGCTCCGTCGGCCTGACGCCGGGTCTGCTCCTCCCGTCTGTCCAGCTCGGTCACCGCACGTCGAGCACCACCTTGCCGAGCACCTGGCGTGCGAGCAGCGCCCGCACGGCCGCCTCGTGGTCCGACCAGTCGGTGCGCAGGCCCACGTGCGGGTCGAGAGCGCCCTCGGCCAGGAGGCCGACGAGGACCGCGAGGTCGCCGGCGCTGCGGTCGCCGCGGCTGGTGATCTCCAGTCGGGTGCCGCCGGCGCGGCGTCGCTCGGCCTCGAGGTCGAACACGAACGGTGCGCCGGACGCTGATCCGACGGCGTGGGCGCTGCCACCGGGCTGCAAGCGGGCGTACGCCCGCGCGAGGAGCGGCCCGCCGACGGTGTCGACCACCGCGGCGAGGTCGTCGGTGAGCCCGGTGAGGTGCTCGCCGTGGACGATCTCGTGCGCGCCGATCTCCCGCAGTCCGTGGGCGCGTCCGGGGGTGCCGACCGCGGCCACGACCTCGGCTCCCATCCGGGCCGCCAGCTGGACGGCGAACCGCCCGACCCCGCCCGAGGCGCCGGTGACCAGGACGCGACGGCCCATGAGGTTGCCCGCCGCCCGCAGGGCCCGCAGGGCGGTCACCCCGGCGACGGGGAGGGTGGCCGCGTCGCCGAGGTCGACGTGGTCCGGGACCGTGGCGAGCTCCGCCGTCGACACCGCACGTCGGGTGGCCCACGCCCCGCGCCACCCGAAACTCACCACGCGGGTTCCCACGGGCGGGCCGGTGCCGTCGGCCGCGGCGGCCACCACCACGCCGGCCGCGTCCCACCCGGGGATCTCGCCGGCGCCGAACATCTCGTGCAGGTAGCGGGTCTCGCCCGCGTTCAGGGAGACCGCCTCCACGGCGACGACGACCTGGTCAGGTTCCGCGTGTGGGTCAGCAGCGTCAGCCGTGAGGCGGAGACCGTCGGGGGAAGCAGGATCGACCACCAGCGCTCGCACGGCCGTCACACCTCCGATCCGGGGGAGTGGACGCCACTGCGGACCAGGCTGAGGGCCGCGTGCCCTTCTGCGACCAGACGCCGTGTGAGGGGGCGACCGATGAATCCTGAACCACCGGTGACGAACACCGTTGCCATGCCCCGATCTCCTGTCGTCTCGCGCCGACCCGCGGCCGACGCTCCGACCGGTTGAGCGTCGCCACGTCCCGGGAGCTTCCCTCCAAGCCGTTCATGGTTTAGGGCTAGACCATAGAATTCGTCGATGACTACCTTGCGCGCCCTCGAGTGTCTGGTCGCCGTGGCCGATGCGGGCTCCATCACCGAGGCCGCGCGCGTGCTCCACCTGTCGCAACCGGCCGTGTCGCACCAACTCGCCGAGCTCGAGCGGGAGGCGCGGACCTCGTTGTTCCACCGTGGCCGGCGCGGCGTGACCCTCACGCCGGCCGGCGCTGCCGCACTCCCACCCGCCCGCCACGCACTGGAGTCCGCCGCGGCCGCGGTGCGGTCCGCCCGGTCGGTGGGAGAGGGTGCGACCGGTCGGTTGCGCGTGGCGTGCGCGCAGAGTCTCACCGTTCCGCTCATCGCGCCGGTGGTCCGGCAGTGGCACCGCAGACGTGCAGGCGTGGACGTCGTGCTGCGTGAGTCCGCGATCGTCGCCGAGTTGCTGGGATGGGTTGACTCCGGGGCGGTCGACGTGGCCGTGATGCCGGAACCCGTTCCGGCGGGCTACGGGAAGGCCTTCGTGACCGACGAGGAGATCGTGGTCACCGCGTCGCCCGACCATCCGTTCGCCGCGAGGGACACGGTGCGGCTCCGCCAGCTGGACGGGGAACCGTTGGTGCACTTCGCGGTGGACAACGGCCTGAGCGCATGGCTCGACCGTGCGCTCACGGACGCCGGAGTCCGACCGGAGGTCGTGATGCGGACGACCATCACCTCGGCCGCGCCCCAACTCGCTGCTGCCGGGATCGGCATCGCGGTCACCCCGGTGAGTGCGGTGAGCGCGGGTCTTCCGGGCACGGTGCGCTCCTTCCGGCCGCGGTGGACCCGCGTGGTGGTCGCGGTCACGGCGTCGACACCGGACGCGCTGACCGGCCGGTTCGTCGAGGACCTCCGCACCCGCGGCCTCCGGGTGCCCCGCGACATCACCCGCAAACTCACGGACGTCGCCACCGACCGCACGCGCTGACACCGGGCTCGGCTCCCCGCGGGTTTTCGCGTAACGCGCGGGGTGTCTAGCGTCGATCGGACGTGATCGGGACGACGGCGGGGGTTCGGGATGCGGGTGGTGTTCGTGCACGGGGCGTGTGTCCGTGACGGCGCGTGGTGGTGGGGTCCGACCGGGAACCTGTTGCAGCAGCGGGGGATCGTGAGCGTGACGCCGGCGCTGCCGAGTTGCGGCGAGACGGGAGTCGCCCCGGGGGCGAGCGGTCCGGGTCTGGCGGAGGACGTCGCCGTGGTGCGGGAGGTGCTGCTCGGCAGCGACGAACCGACGGTGGTGGTGGGGCACAGCTACGGCGGGACCGTGATGACCGAGGCGGCGGCGGGGGTCGGGACGGTCCGGCACCTCGTGTACGTGTCGAGCTACCTGCTCGAGGTCGGGCAGAGCCAGTCGGAGTTCGGCGACGGAAGTGTGCCGCCGTTCCTCGACGTCGACCCCGCGGCGGGCACGTTCGGCGTCCGGCCCGGGCTGCTGGTCGAGACCTTCCTGCAGGACTGTCCGCCCGACGTCCAGGCCGGAGCCTCGGAACACCTGGCCCGCCAGAACCTCGCGGTCCTCGGCACGCCGGTCGGCGCGGCCGCGTGGCACGACGTGCCGACCACCTACGTGGTGTGCGGGGACGACCGGGGCACGCCCGCGGCGGCGCAACGGGAGTTCGCCCGCCGCGCCGACCGGGTCGTCGAGTTCCCGACGGGCCACCACCCGTTCCTCTCGCAGCCGGCGGCGGTGCGCGACCTGCTGCTCGAGCTCTGATCGCGCCGCCGGCTGGTCAGGCGGGCGCGTCGAAGGTCGCCACGAACTGGTCGAACGCCCGCTGCGTGCGGGCGGCGTCACCGGTGGCGTCCAGATCCATGAGCAGACCCCGGATCACCGCCAGCACGAGCGTGGCGAGTTCGGGTCGTCCGATGGTGCGCAGGCCCTCCTCGAGCGGCGGGAACCAGTCGGTCGTCGCAGCCCGGCGGAAGCCCGGCGTCCACTCACGTTCCGCTCCGGCGCGCCACTGCCCGAACAACTCGATGAACGGCTGCCCCGTCGCGCCGGCGATCGAGGTCCAGGCCCGCCGCAGGGTCGTCGGGTAGGGCTGGTCGGGACGCACCTGCAGGAGGTCGCCGAAGACCCGGAGCTGACGTCGACGGGCCTCCTCGAGGATCTCGCGCACCAGCGCGTCGCGGGTGCCGAAGTGGTAGATCAGCATCCGGGGCGACGTGCCCGCGGCGACAGCGAGCGGACCGAGGCGGTCGGGCAGACCGTGCGCCAGGGAGTGGTCCGTGCACGCGTCCAGCAGATCCCGACGGATCTGTGGTTGCGGTCGTCGGCCCACCGCGCCATCCTCCCGCGTGCTCACGGTCCCGGCCCGATCGACGTCGCCGATCGATCGGTCACGAGTCGGTCTTGGACGTGATGCGTCCGCGTCGCGCACGGTGGACGGGTCGCGCCGACGCGCGGGCCGGACGAGGAGCGGAGCACCCGATGAGCAGGACACCGTCACGACACGTCGCCAACCTCCGGGACCGGGCGCCCGACGTCACACAGGGCGGCAGCAGCCTCACCGCGCTCGACACGGCGTCGTTCCCCCTGCTCGACGGCGTGTCGGTCCGCCGGGTCGTGCTCGCGGCCGGGACGGCGATGGAACCGCGGTGGCAGGTCAACGCCGACGAACTCGGGTACTGCCTGAGCGGCACCGCGCTCGTCACCATCTTCGGCAACCAGGAGGAGTACCAGCGGTTCAGCCTGGCCGCCGGCCAGATGTACTTCGTGCCGACCGGGGTGATGGTGGCGGTCGAGAACGTCGGCGACACCGACTGCGAGATCCTCGCGGCGCACACCAGCGGGGACCCGCGGCAGATCGGCCTGCGCGCGGGTCTCGCGGCGTTCAGCGACGCGGTCGTCGGCAACACCCTGGACGTGGACGAGGCGGTCCTCGCCCACCGCACCCACGCGGTCGTCGACGAGGTGTTCGTCGAGGTCGCGTCCCGCGCCACCCTCACCGCCGACGACGAACGACCGTCTGCGTACAAGTTCGACGTCGAGGCCATGGCCGCACCCGTCGCCACCGCGTCGGGAACCGCGAAGACCGCCCGCAAGCAGTTCTGGCCGGCGCTCACGCACATCTCCATGTACTCGCTGACCGTCTCCGACGAGGGCATGCGCGAGATCCACTGGCACCCGTTCACCGTCGAGGTGGGTTACCTCGCCAAGGGCCGGGCACGCATGAGCATCCTCGACCCCGACGGCACGTTCGACACCTACGTCCTCGAGGTCGGTGACGTGTACGTCGTCCCGCGCGCCTACCCCCACCAGATCGAGGACCTCACCGACGACGGCGACATCCACATGCTGATCTTCTTCGACCAGCCGACGCCGGCCGACATCGGTTACCGCGCCGCGTTGAGCACGTTGCGACCCGGACTCGTCGCCGCGCTGATGTCGTTGCCGGTCGACGACGTCGTGACGTTCCCGTTCTTCCCGAGTGACCCGCTGCTCGTGGAACGGGTCAACCCGGTCGACGCCTGAACGGCGATCTCCGCGAACGCACGCGTGGTGACCGAGAGCGACGTGCGCGAGGACGTCGCCAGGGTCAGGCTCGTCGTCACCGGAGGTCCGTCGATCACCACGGTCGACAGGGCGTCGCCGAAACCGAGCGCTCCGAACCACGACGGGGGACAGACGGTCGCGAACGCGCCGCTCGCCACCTGCGCGACCAGCCCGGCGACCGTCGAGTTCTCGACCTGTGGCCGCAGCCGGGACCCCGCCGCGGTCGACGCGTCGTCGACGAGCGTCCGGACCGGGTGTTCCACCGGCGGCAGGCACAGCGGCACCCGGTCGAGAGCGGCCCAGTCGCACGCCGCGTCGAGCGACCGGAGCAGGCCCGTGGGCCCCACGACGGCGAGGCGCTCGCGCGCGAGGACAGCGACCCGGCGCCGCGCACCCGCGGCGGTCGCCGCGTCGACCACCACCGCGTCGAGTTCGAGCCGGTCGAGTCGGTCGAGGACCTCGTCGCACGAGCGCCCGGTCACGACGTCCACGCGAGCACTCCGGTACTCGTCGCAGAACCGCCCGATGATCCCCGCCGCGGCCACCGACGCGCCGTCGGTCACCCCGAGCCGCAGATGGCCGGTGCGGCGGTGCCGGGACGCCGTCAACTCCTCGCGCAGCGTCGCGTGGTCGGCGAGGATGCGCCGCGCCCAGAACAGGACTCGCGCGCCTTCGTCGGTCAGCCCCTCGAACACGTGACCGCGGCGGACGAGCGGCATCCCCGCCTCGTGTTCCAGCCGGGTGATCGCTCCCGACAACGCCGGCTGCGACACGAGGCAGCGTTGGGCCGCCCGTGCGAAGTGTCGTTCCTCCGCCAGTGCCACGAAGTACTCGAGCTGTCGCAACTGCACACGGGTTCCCGTCGTCGAGGTGCATCGGCCGGAGGGATGCTGCCCCGCTCCGGCCCACCGGTGCATCGTGCAACTGACTGCACGGTCGGTCCCCGGTCCGCTGGGGCAGTCACCGTACGGAAGCCGACGGTCGGTCACCCACGACAGCATCGACGTCGTCACTCCTACCGACACCCGGAGGCCCACCATGCCGTTCGTGACCACAGACGACGACGTCGAGATCTACTACAAGGACTGGGGAAGTCCCGAGGCGCAGCCCATCGTGTTCCACCACGGGTGGCCGCTGTCCTCGGACGACTGGGACGCGCAGATGCTCTTCTTCCACGCCCACGGCTACCGGGTGATCGCCAGCGACCGTCGGGGACACGGACGGTCGACGCAGGTCGGCACCGGCCACGACATGGACCACTACGCGAGCGACGTCAACGCCGTCGTCGAGCACCTCGACCTGCAGGACGCGATCCACATCGGGCACTCCACGGGCGGCGGCCAGGTGGCGCGGTACGTCGCCCGGTACGGCGAACCGCAGGGCCGCGTGGCGAAGGCCGTCCTGGTCTCGTCCGTGCCCCCGCTCATGGTCCAGACCGACGCCAACCCCGACGGCACCCCGGTGTCGGTGTTCGACGGGTTCCGCGCCGGCCTCGCGGCCAACCGGGCCGAGTTCTACCAGGCCGTCGCGGCAGGCCCGTTCTACGGCTTCAACCGGCCGGACGCGAAGGTCTCGCAGCCGGTGATCGACAACTGGTGGCGTCAGGGCATGACGGGCAGCGCGCTGGCCCACCTCGAAGGCATCAAGGCGTTCTCCGAGACCGACCAGACCGAGGACCTGCGGGCCATCACGGTGCCGGTCCTGGTCACCCAGGGCGACGACGACCAGGTCGTGCCCTACAAGGACGCGTCGTTGAAGCAGCACGACTTGCTCCGCAACTCCGTCCTCAAGATCTACGAGGGCTACCCGCACGGGATGCTGACGGTCCACGCCGACGTGATCAACCCCGATCTGCTCGCCTTCATCCAGGCGTAGAGCGGGCCGTCAGCGTCGTCTCGGGCATGCTGGGCCGGTGCCGACCGGTCCGCGCCTGCGACGGTTGGCCGGGCGCGCCGACGACATCGACCTCGTCACCCGTCACGTCCTGCGGGCCGCGGCGCCGTTCCGGACCCTCACGGCCGACCTGGCGGAGGTGTCCGGCGCTCCCGTCCTGCTCCTGGGTGACGCGGGGGTCGGCAAGTCGGCTCTGCTCGCGGACGTGGCGCGCCGAGCCGCCGACGAGGGGTTCCGGGTGCTCTGGGTCAGCGGGACCGAGCAGAGCGCGGCGGCCTCGTTCGGCGGTCTCGGCCGGCTCCTCGGGCCGGTCCGGGACCAGCTGGACGAGCTCCCGCCCGGGCTCGGCGGCGCGCTCGCAGAGGCGCTGCAGTGGGGTCCCGGGGGAGTCGGCGCGCCCGACCACGCTCCGGAGGGCGCGGCGTCGGACCCGTGGCTCGTCCCGCACGCCGTGTTGACCGCGCTGTCGCGGGTGGCGGAGGACCGACCGGTCCTCGTGGTCGTCGACGACGTCCACGAGCTCGACAGCGGGTCACGTGACGTGGTCGCCGCCGTCTGCCGGCGCCTCTCGGACAGCGCCGAGGAGGGCCTCGCGATCCTGTTCGCCCAACGGGGTCAGGTGCCGCTCCCTGCGCTGGTCGGCGTGTGCGACGTCGTCGACCTACGGCCACTCGGCGCGTCCGACGCCGGGGCGCTGCTCGACGACGTCGACCCGTCGGTGACGGGACGGGCGCGGCTGGAGATCCTGCGCCTCGCGGCGGGCAACCCGCTCGCGCTGGTCGAGCTGAGCCGCGCCGTCACCCAGGGCGAGGCGCTGCCCCGAGCGGGGGATCCGATGCCGGTGACCGACGCCGTGCGGCAGGTGTTCGCGCGGGACCTGACGCGCCTCCCGGCCGAGACCCGACGCGCGCTGCTGTTGGTCGCCTGCGGTGAGCACCGGCTCTCCGTGCTCGAGTCACCGGCAGCCGGGGTGCGACCGGAGTCGTGGGAGCCCGCCGAGCTCGCCGACCTGGTGACCACCCTCGGTGGACAGGCCCGCTTCCGGCACCCGCTCATCCAGGCGCTCGTCCACGACGCGGCCAGCGCGACCGAGCGGCGGGTGGCGCACGACGTCCTGGCGGGAGCGTTGGCCGACGAGCCCGGCCCCCAGGCGTGGCACCGCAGCGCGGGCGGATCGGCGCCCGACGACCGCACCGCCGCGGACCTCGAGGGGTTCGCCGCCGAGCTCGGGGCGCGGGGCGACGCTCTCGCCGCGGCGACCATGCTCGAACGGGCCGCCGCCATCACCTCCGACACCGAGGTCCGCGCGCGCCGGCTGCTGATCGCGGCGGAGCACGCGGGCGGGACCGGGTCGGCCGTGTGGGTCCGCGAGCTCACCGACCAGGTGCGGCTCCTCAGCCACGACCGCGACCTGCGAGCCGGAGCCGCGGCCCTCGCCGGCTGGTCCGCCGCCATGGACGGACGTCACCGGGCCGCGCTCGACCTGGTGCTGTCGGCGGCCGACGACATCGTGGTCGACGACCCGGGTCGCGCCGAGGACCTCCTCGGTACCGCCGCGCTCCCGGCCTACAGCACCGGCTCGGACGACGCCCTCGGGCGGTACCGCCGGACGTGGTCGAGCATCGACCCGGCGGCTCGCTCGGCGACGGCCCGGGGCGCGCTCTGGACGCTCTGGACCGCCGCGGTCGCCGTACCCGACGCCGACCTCGCCGCGCGCGTCGACGCGGTCCCTCCCGCACCCGGACCTCTCGGCACGCCCGAGCAGTTCGCCACCGCCGCCGCGGTGGGGGCCGCCTCCTACGTCCTCGACCGGACGGAGCAGGCCGTCGCCCACCTGACACCCGTCGTCGACACGATCCGTCGCGGCGTGGTGTTCACCCCCGCGTTGACGACGTTCGCCGCGCTCGGGTGGGCGCTGCTCGACGCCGGCCGCCTGCAGCGGGCCGCCGAGAACGCCCAGGAGGCGTCGCGCGTCAACGCGGTCGCCCGCCTGCGTCTCGTCGACGCCGTCGCCCGCGTGCAGCTCGCGGTGGTCGCGGGCCTGCGCGGCAGCGACGACGCCGACCGGGCTCTCGCGCGCGCCGACGAGTTGGTCGCGGAGTGCCAGGACCACGCCCTGGAGGTCCACCTGGCCTGGCTGCGTGGTCGGGTGGCGGACGCGACCGGCGACGTGGAGACGTCGTGGGCCTGGATGCGGTCGCTGTTCGACGCGGACGGTCGTCCCGTTCACCGTCACCTGTCCAGTCTCGCCGTCGCCGAGGTCGTCGCCGTCGGACGCCGCGCGGGCCGGGGCGACGAGGCCCGGGCGCTGGTCGCCCCGGTGCTCGCCCGGTCCGGGTGGCGCTCCGCGCGGCAGCAGTGGGTCGAGGCCCGGGTGGGTGCGCTCGGCCGCGACGACGCGACCGCTGCCGTGGACTCGCTCGCAGCCCTGCTCGACGCGGACCTGAGCCGGACGTGGCCCCTCGAGAGGGCGCTCGCCCTGCTCGAACTCGGGGAGCTCCAACGCCGCCTGCGCCGCCACGCCGAGGCGAAGGCGGCCCTCGCGGAGGCCGCGGCCACCTTCGCCCGGCTCGGTGCCCGTCCCTTCGAGGACCGCGCCCACCGCGGGCTCCGCGCGGCCGGTGTGAGCGTCGGCCCGTCGCACCGGGACCCGCTGGCCGAGTTGACCGCCCAGCAGGTGCAGATCGTGCGGATGGCGGCCGCGGGACTCACCAACCGCGAGATCGGGCAGGCGTTGTTCCTGTCGCCGCGGACCGTCGGATCACACCTGTACCGCTCTTTCCCGAAGCTGGGGGTGGCGTCGCGGGCGCACCTGCCCGGTGTCGTCGCCGCGTGGGACGCGGTCGACGCAGGTGCAGTCACATGACGGTGGTCCGGGTCGACGTCGTGCGGGACCCTGGAGCGGACGGCTCGGACGGTCGTGAGCAGATCGGAGACGGGTTCCCGTGGGCACGGTGACGCTCGACCCGCTGGTCCGCACGCTCGTCGAGGGAGCCCGCCACCCGCCGTACCTCTACGAGATGGGGTCCGCCGACGGTCGGTGCGCTCTCGCCGAGATGCAGACGGCGCCGGTGCCGACGTCGGGAACCCGCACCACGTTCCGTGTCCCGACCCGCGACCACGACCACGTCACGGTCCACCTCCTCGAGCCGGAGCACCCGCGGGCCTCCCCGTCGCCCGTCGTCGTGTACGCCCACGGTGGCGGCTGGTCGATGGGCGACTACCGCTCCCACGCCCGGTTCGCGCACGAGGTGGTGCGCCGGTCGTCCCTGCCGGTCCTGTTCGTCGAGTACGGACTCACGCCCGAGACCCGCTACCCCACGCCGCTGCACCAGCTGCACGACGTCGTCGACTGGGTCCAGGCCGGCGGGTTGGGCTCCGGCGTCGACACGACGCGGACCGGACTGCTCGGCGACTGCGCCGGGGCGACCCTGTCGGCCGCGGTCGCCCTCACCCACCGTGGCGTGGAGCCGCTCGCGGCGGTCGCGCTGCTGTACCCGTTCTCCGCTCCCGACGACGCGGACGGGTCGGGCCGGGAGTTCGGCACCGGGTACGCCCTGCGGATGGCGGACGTCCGCCACCTGTGGCGTGAGTACGTCCCTCGGCCGTCCGCGCGCACGGAGGTCGGCGCGTCGCCGCTGACCGCCGTGACCGACCGACTCGCCCACCTCCCCCCGACGCTGGTGGTGACCGCGGAAGCCGACGTGACCCGCGACCCGGCCGAGGCGTTCGCGGCCAGGATCCGGGCCGCCGGCGGGGACGTCGTCTGCACCCGCTACCTCGGCACCATCCACGACTTCGCCGTCCTCGACGCGCTGCGGCGCACGCCGTCGGCACGCAGCGCCGTCGTGCAGGCCGCCCGGTTCCTCGCCGACACCCTCACCGCGGACACCGCTGTCCACGCGGGACGCGACGACACCCGCTCGCCGTGACACTCGCCGCGGACGTCGCGAGCGTCTGCCACCGCGTGCCCGCTCCGGTGGCCTGCTGCGGTCCGGACGCTGCGGCGGCCGACGCACTGACGCGCCTCGACCACCGCGGCTGGGACCGGGCCGCGGTGGTGCTCGTCGGTGGGCGCGGCTCGGGGCGCACCGGCGTCCTCCGTCAGGTCCGTGAGCAGGCCCGGCGACGCGGCGTCACGGTGTCCACCCAGCTGTTCGGCCGGCCGAGGTCGGGCGCGTGGTCACCCGAGAGCGACCTGCCCGGATCCGAGCGTGTGCTGCTCGACGCGGCGGTGTCGCGGCTGCGGGCGATGAGTGCCACGGCGCCGGTCCTGCTCGTGCTCGACGACACCTGCCTGTCCGGCGACGACGTGCACCGGTTCGTCGGCCGCCTGCTGCAGGTGCTCCCCGCCCGGGTGTCGGTCCTGCGGGTCGCGACCACCGACATCGACGGCCGGTCGAACAGGCTCCCCGGTCCGACCCACCGGGCGGAGGAGGTGGTGACGGTCCGGCCCTGGTGTCAGGTCCACGCCGCGCGCCACCTCGACCAGCTGGCCCGACCGCCCGACGGGGTCGTCCGGCTGCGGTTGCTCGCCCAGGCCGCGGGCAACCCGCTCGCGCTGACCGAACTGGGACGCCGGGCCGCCGACAACCCCCAGTGGGCCCACCCGGGCGTGCCCCACATCCCGCTTCCCCGGCACCTCGTCGAGACCTTCGCGCCCGGGCTGCCGGAACTGCCCTCGGCCACGCGCGAGCTGTTGGCCGTCGCCGCCGCCGTCCGCGGCGACCTGCGTGTCGTCGGCGCGGTCGTCCCCGACGTCGACGCGGACCCGGGGTGGGTGACCGCCCGCGACGACGGCTGGCTCCTGGTCCGGGGTGGGCGGGTGCACTTCCGTCACCCGATGCTGCGGGCTGCGGCCTACCACGGGGTCAGCCCGTCCCGGATGCGGCTGCTCCACGGCCGCATCGCGGCCGCCCTCGCCGCGGACGACCCCCGAGCGACCTGGCACCGCGGCGCGGGGCGCGTGGGCCCGGACGAAGCGCTCGCCGCGTACCTCGAACACACGGCGACCCGGCTGACCTCCCTCGGTGCGCCGAACGCCGCCATCGAGGTCCTGAGCCTCGCGGCGGCGCTCACTCCCGACCCCGGCGACCAGGCCCGTCGACGACGTGCCGCGGCGTGGAACGCGCACGCCATCGACGAGCCCGCCTGGGCGCGGCACCTCGTCGGGGCGCCCGTGCCGCCGGAGCCCGAGCCGGAGCCGACCGGGCGGCGGTACCTGCGTGTCGAGACCCTCGCCGAGGCCACCGACGACGTCTACCGCACCGGTCGACCCGCCCGGCCCGGCGTGCTCCGGCAGCTCGTCGCCCGCCCGCCCGCACCCACGCTTCGTCCTCTCCCCGAGGCGGCCACCCCGACCGGCGTCGACGGCGTCGACGCCGCCCTCTGGTTGTGGGCGTCGGCGCTGCTGGACCCGGCGACCCACCAGGAGGCGGCGGCCGCCGTCGTGCAGGACCCCCACCTCACGCGAGCGCTGGCGCAGGTCGCCGGGGCCACCACCGTCCCGCGCACGGCCCTCGACCGTGCCGTCGGCAAGGCCGCGCTGCTCCTCGACGAGACCGCTGTCGCGATCGAGCGTCTGAGCGCGGCAGCCGACTCCGGCCGCCGGGCGGCACCCGAACGCGACGCGGCCGAGGCGTTGGTCTGGGCGCTGTCGGACGCCGGTCGCCTGCGGGACGCCCTCGCCTGGGCGGAGCGGATCGCAGGCTCGTTCCCCCGCACGGTGCGGGACCGGCCGGCGACCGCGGCGCGGGTCGCCGTGGAGGTGGTCGGCGGCTGGATGTCGTCGGAGCCCGCCCCGGGGTTCCGGAGTGCCAGCGCCCGGTTCGACCCCCTCGAGGAGCCGCAGCTCGCCGTCCGACTGTGGCGGGCCGAGGGCGCGGCGGCCGCGGCCGCCGGTCGTCACGACGACGCGTGGCGACACCTGCGGCAGCTGTGGTGGTCGGACGGCACTCCGCACCACGCGGTGCTCTCCGATCTGGCGATCGGCGACCTCGCGGCCGCGGCCGCGCACACGGGACGTGTGGAGGAGGCCCGGTCGCGGGTGGTGGACGTGGCCTCCCGGCACGGCGACGGTGCGTCCCTGCGCCTGCGCCTCGCGTTGCACCGGGCCCGGGCGCTGCTCGCCGAGGACGACGCGGCGGAACACCACTTCCGGCTGGCGCTGGTGCACCCGGGAGGTGCGACCTGGCCGCACGAACGTGCGGTGGCCCGCCTCGACTACGCGGAGTGGTTGCGCCGGGCGCAGCGACCGGCGGATGCCCGGCCCCAACTGCGCGCGGCGGTCGCCGCCTTCGAGGCGGTCGGGACGCCGAGCTGGGCCGAGCGCGCCGGCCACGAGCTGGCCGCCGCGACCGGTCCGCGCACCCCGACGCACGGACTGGGGGTCTTGACGTTGCAGCAACGCAAGATCGCCGAGCTGGCCGCCGGAGGCGCCACCAACCAGGAGATCGCCGACCAGCTGTACCTCTCGGTGCGCACGGTGACCACCCACATGACCCGGGTGTTCCGCAGCCTCGGGATCGAGCGCCGCATGCACCTGCGCGACGCCCTGCGCGCCCTCGACCGGGAGCAGGGCCTGCCACTCGACGGGTGAGGGGGTGTCGAGCAGTCGGATTGCGGACGCGCGTGGGCGGGCCGCTCGAGACGCTGGGCTCTCCGACGACGGCAGGAGATCCCGGTGACCACCACCGCCGAAGCGCAGCCGGTGCTCGCTCCGCTCACCGACGCCGCCCTCTTCCTCACCGTCACCGTCGCCCCGGGCGGCGAGGGCGCGGTCCGCGACCTGCTCGGGGACGTCGGCGGCGTGATCCGCACGGTGGCCTCGCGGCTGCCGGAGGGGCGACTGTCCTGCGTCGTCGGCATCGGCTCCGACCTCTGGGATCGGGTGTTCGCCGGTCCCAAACCCCCGGAACTGCACCCATTCGTGCCGCTGGACGGTGCACGGCACCACGCGCCGTCGACCCCGGGTGACCTGCTGTTCCACATCCGGGCCGAGCGGGCCGACCTCTGCTTCGAACTGGGGCGGCAACTGGTGACGCACCTCGGCAGGTCCGCCGCGGTGGTCGACGAGACCCACGGGTTCCGGTCCTTCGACGAGCGGGACCTGCTCGGGTTCGTCGACGGCACCGAGAACCCCCACGGGAACAAGGCTTTCCGCGCGGGTGTCATCCCGGAGGGGACGGCCTTCGCCGGTGGCAGTTACGTCGTCGTGCAGAAGTACCTGCACGACATCGAGGCGTGGACGGCACTCACCGTCGAGCAGCAGGAACGGGTGATCGGCAGGGGGAAGGCCGACAACGTCGAGCAACCCGACGACCGGAAGGCACCCGACTCCCACCTGCGGCTCAACACGATCGTGGACGCCGCGGGGCAGCAGCAGCAGATCGTCCGCGACAACATGCCCTTCGGGGAGTTGGGCACGAACAGCTTCGGCACCTGCTTCATCGGGTACTGCGCGCGCCTGGACACGATCGAGGCGATGCTGCGCAACATGTTCCTGGGCCTCGGCGACGCCACGCACGACCGCATCCTCGACTACTCCCGCGCCGTGACCGGCGGAGTGTTCTTCGCGCCGGCCCTGGACTTCTTCGACGAGCTGCCGCCGCAGCCGTGAGAGCGTGACTCAGCGCGCGACGCGCACGAGGGCCTGACTCAACGCAGCACGTGCACGAGGAACTGGGCGGCCTGGTCCAGGGCCGCCCTCGCCGTCGAGGTGTGACGCAGCGCGTCGGCGGTCACGAAGTCGTGCACGGCGCCCTCGTACCGCACGGCGGTGACGCGGACGCCGGCTGCGCGGAGCGTGGCCGCGTAGGACTCCGCCTCGTCGCGGGTCGGGTCGGCGCCGGCCGTGACCACCAGCGCGGGCGGGAGGCCGACCAGGTCCTCGGCCCGCGCCCGTCCGGGTGCGGCGGTGAGGTGCCGGATCCGGTCCGGTCCGGCGTACCGGTGCCAGCAGTGGTCCACGGTGTCGCGCCGGAGACCCAACCCCTCGGCGAACGTGCGCGCCGACCCCGTGTCGGCATCCGGGGTGGTCCAGGGACAGAGGAGCAGTTGCCCGGCCAGGGTCGGACCCGAGCGCTGTCTCGCGACGAGCGCCGCCGCAGTCGCCAGTGTCGCTCCAACCGAATCACCCGCCACCGCAACACGTTCCGGGTCCAAGCCGAACGCGGCACCGCGCTGTCGCACCCACTCCAGGACGGAGTACACCTGCTCGAGGGCGACGGGGAACCCGGCCGCCGGGGTCACCGTGTAGTCGACGACGACCACGGCGCAGTCGGCCCGGACCGCGAGCTCGCGGGCGATCCGGTCGCACGTCGCGAGCCCGCCCGCGACCCATCCACCGCCGTGCGCGTACACGACGGCGGGCCACGGCGGTGCTGCCGACTCGTGCGCGGTCACGGGCCGGACCAGGCGGACCGTCAGCGCCTCGTGCGGACCGCCGCCCGTGTCGACGTCGAGGACGTCCGCGACCGGGCGCGGGGTGTCGCGGGCGAACAGCGCGTCGTAGGCGCGGCGGAACGCCTCCGGCGACCGGGCCTCGGCGACGGCCGCCTGCTCGACGAACCGACGCGTCGTCGCATCGAGGACGACACGCTCCTCGCTCAACGCGGTCCTCCTCCGGACGAGATCCTGCAGGGATCGAACCGGGCTGCGGCCCGGGCGGTCATCCGCAACCTGACTGACTCCCGGCCCCGGCAACCCCGCGACGAGCAGTCGATCGGCGGATGCGACGTCCGGGCGGCCTCGACCACGGTGGCGTCCATGACCACGACCGCGTCGCGAGGTGTGGGGGTCCGCCCGGGCCGCGAACGCCTCTGGTTGCTGCACGGACACTCCGCCGACGGCAACCCCCTGCGGCTCCACGCCGCTGAACTCGTCGGGACCGCCGGGCTCGTCCTGACGATCACCGCTGCGGCGTCGTCGGCCGCCCTCACGCCCGAGCCCGCGTTCGGGTCGGTCACCGTGCCCCTCGCGGTGGCGTTCGCCCAGGCGGTCGTCATCGTCGGGCTGGGACATCTCAGCGGTGCGCACGTCAACCCGGCCGTCACGCTCGGGCTCGCCGTCGGGGGTCGGTTCCCCTGGCGCCTGGTCCCCGGGTACGTCCTCGCGCAGGTCGCGGGCGCCGTCGGCGGCGCGGCGCTCACGTGGGCGTTCCTCGGAACACGGGCCCGCACGGTGGCGCACTTGGGGGCCGTCGCCCCGGCCGGCACCAGCAACGCCGGGCAGGTGTTCGCGGTCGAAGCCACGGTGACGTTCGTGCTGGTCCTCACGGTGGTCGCGGTCGCCACCGACCCGCGTGCGGTTCGCGCCACCAGCGCCGTCGCGATCGGTCTCGCCCTCGGAGCGGGCGCACTCGTCAGTGGTCCGGTGAGCGGCGGGGGCATCAACCCGGCGCGCGCCCTGGGTCCGGCGATCCTCACCGGCCGCTTCCCGTGGGGGTGGGTCTACGTCGTGGCGCCGCTCGTCGGTGGCGCGCTCGCGGTCGTCGTGTACGACCGCCTCCTGCGCGCCGCCACCGCGCCGGGGGAGCCGGCGACGTGATCGCACGGGCGCGAGTGGCGGACGGCGCGGGATGACCCTGATCGACGTGGGAGGCGACGCCGACGGGCCGAACACCCTGCGGTACCGGCTCCTCGGGTCGCCCGTCCGGGGTGAGCGGGCGGCCGTGGTGCTCGTGGCGTCGGCCGCCACGCCGCACCGGACGCCGGAGCAGGACGCCGAGTGGCTCGGTCGGTCAGAGGTGCCGACCGTCCTGTTCCACCGGCGTGGTGCGGTCGGGTCGGCGCCGCTGCGGGAGCACCACGACGACCGGTTCCTCGCCGACGACCTCGACGTGGTGGTCACCGCTCTCGGCATCGAACGGTGCGTGCTCGTCGGGTACGGCGTCGCTGCCCGCGACGCGATCACCTTCGCCGTGGCGCACGGCGCGGGTCGCGTCGTGGGGATCGCCGCCGACCTCGCCGAGGAGTGTCGGCGCTCCGTCGAGGGACTGCGCCCGGGCGACCGTCCCCGTCGCACTCCGGGCCGACCCCACGCGGGGCCCGCGTGCGGTGTGACGTTGGACGGGCTTCCCGACGTCGATCCGGTGCCGTGCGTCGTGCTGCACGCGTGTGGCCGGTCTGATCAGGCGTTCCCCGCTCGGATCCGCGTGCTCGGGGACCTGCTCGCGTCGACGAGTGCGGTGACGGCGCGGTAGCGGCGCTCCTGGTAGCGCAGGTGCGCCGCGACGAGGGCGACCGCCGTGACGGCGCCACTGCTCATCACCACCGACGGGTGCACGTGCGTGGTGTCGACCAGGACCGCGACACCGGCGGCCGCGACGATGGAGTTCACCACGGCGATGCCCGAGGACACCGTGAACAACAGGCTGACCCACGTGCGGCGCCGACCGATGTCGAACATCTCGTTCGCCGCCGAGGCGACGTCCGGCACCACGAAGTAGTCCGCGGCGTCAGGGACGAGTTTGCGGTACAGCTGTCGGATGTTCTGGATCGCGGCCAGCGCGGCGATGTCCTCGAGGGACGTCTCGACCAGTCGTTGGTAGGTGAAGACGCCGAGGATGACGACCACCGGCATGACGGTCGCGAGGTAGCGGTCGGCGTAGGCGGTCCTCGACAGGAAGCCGAAGGCGACGAGCGTGCTGGTCAACGTCGTGAGGTACAGCGCGGCCCGGCTCGAGGACTCGTTGACCGTGACGCTGCGGGCGGACTGCAGCACGAACTGCTCGGTCATCAGCGCGTTGAACAGCGCCTGCGGGCGGTCCGGCAGTTCCTCGATCCAGCCGTCGCCCCTCGTCGACATCGCGCTGTTCGTGGTGGTGTCGTCACCGACGGAGGGTGCGGGTGGCCCGGTTGGCGTGGACATCGCGGGCCAGTCTGGGTGTCCGGGGCGATCCCTGCGTCCGTCACCTGACTGCTCCGTACGGGTGCCGGGCCGTCCCGTGGACGGCCCGGCACCCGGCGGTGTGCGACGCGTCGGTGCTAGACGCCCGATCCGGTGACGACGCCGATGCTGAACAACCCGACGCTGGACAGGCTGGGCAACGTCACCGACGCGACCGTCTTGCCCGCCCTGATCGGGAGTTCCTGGCCGAACAGGGTGACCTGCCGGGCGAGCGGTGTCGCCGTGCTGCGCTGGTTCCACGGCACCGTGGTGAGGGCGACGGCACCTGCCGGCGGGGTCGGGACGGTCCAGTCACCGAGCGACAACGTGCCGGTGCTGGTGGTGCCGTCGGTGTAGGTGACGGTCACCGTGCCCGTCGCGGCCCCCCGGGTCGAGGCGCCGACCAGCGCGAGCGCGGTTCCCCGCCCGGTCAGCGCGATCGTCTGACCGCCGGCGGTGAGGGCGTTGTACGTCCCCGGCGCCGCCGTCGGGAACGTCGTGGTGCCGCCGTCCGGGAACCGGATGCTCGCCCCCGGACCGAACCCGTTGGCCGCGAGCGCTTCGGCCGAGTAGCTGTCACCGCGGCCGTCGAAGTTCCCGGCGTCGCGGTTCGCGGTGGTCGTGGTGCCGACCACGGTGGTGGCCGCAGCGAGGGTGCGGAAGGGAACCGTCACCGTCACCGCCTGCGTCACCGAGAACCGCTTGCCGTCGACCAGACCGGTCAACGTCATGGACACCCGGTTGTTGCCCGGTGTCGCCGTGGTGGGCGCCGTGACACGGAACGTGCGGGTCACCGTCGCGCCCTTCGCGGGCGATGCTCCGGCCGAGGACGGGGTCGCCGTCCACCCCTTCGGTCCCGTTAGCTCCACCGACCCGTTCTTGACCGCGAAGTCCGAGACGTCGGAGACCTTCGCCTTCACCTGAAAGGACGACCCGGTCGCGACCGTCGCGGGAGCCCCGCTGAGTGCGAGCCGGACCGGACCTGTGCTCGACGTGACGTCGTAGTCGGCGGCCAGCGGTAGCGAGGCCGAGGAGTCCCCGACGGCGAAACGGTAGGACCCGTCCTGCACGGTCCACGCCTGCGCGCCTTCGTCCCAGTAGCCCAGTTGCTGGGCCGGGACGTTCACCGTGACCTTGGTGCTGGTCCCCGGCGCCAACGTGACCTTCTTGAAGCCCACGAGCTGGTTCGGCGGCGAGGTCGCCAACGTGTTCGGCTTGGTCAGGTACACCTGGCCGACGTCGGAACCCGTGACCGCGCCGGTGTTCCTGACCGTGAACGAGACCGAGACGTTCGCGCCCGACGTTCCGTACGGCTGACTCAGTCGCAGGTTGGAGAACTGGAACGAGCTGTAGGACAGGCCGTACCCGAAGGGGAACACCGGGGTGACCCCGTGGTCGTTGAACCACCGGTAGCCCATGTCCAGACCCTCGGAGTAGTCAACGGTGCTGCCGTCACCCGGCCACTGCGCGACCGTGCTGGTGGGCGACTGCTCGATGGACGCCGGGAACGTCAGCGGCAGCTTGCCACTCGGGTTGACATCGCCGAACACCAACGACGCGAGGGCGTTGCCGCCCTGCTCGCCACCGAGCCAGGCCTCCATGACGCCCTTGACCTGCGGCAACCACGGCATGAGCACCGCGGCGGAGGTGTTCATGACGACGATCGTGTTCGGGTTGGCCGCGGCGACCGCGGAAACCAGGTCGTTCTCGTTGCTGGGCAGCGAGAGGTCGGCCGCGTCCCGTCCCTCGTTCTGCACCTTGTTCACGAACACGATCGCGACGTCGGCCGCGGCGGCCGCCGCGGCGGTGTTCGCGGTCGGACTCGTGCTCGGGTCGTAGGTGGTGGTGGTGCCGGAACCCGCACGGGTGGCGATCGCGGTGTGGGCGAGCGGCGCGCCGCTGGAACCGGGTGTCGTGCCGGAGTTCCGCAACAGGGTGTCGTCGCCGAACATCGCGATCGAGCCGACCGAGGTCGAGGAGAGCGGGAGGACGGCGTCGGTGTTCTTCAACAACACCGTGCCGTTCTGCGCGATCTTCAACGCCGCGGCCTGGTGCTCCGGGGTCGACGACGGGGTGCTCACCGTTCCGGTCTTCGGGCTGTCGACCAGCCCGAACTGGAACTCGCTGCGCACGATCGGCCGGACCAGGCCGCTGAGTTGGCCGTCGGTGACGTAGCCCTTGGCGACCGCCGCAGCGAGTGCGGCGTTGTAGACGTCCGAGTCGTCACCGGGCGTCTGGATGTTGAGGCCGGCGTTGACGCTGTCGAGGGTCGTGCCGCGGTAGGCCGCGTTCCAGTCGGTCCCGACCCATCCCTGGAACCCGTTCTGCGCGTGGAGGATGTTGCTGAGGTACGAGCTCGAACACGCAGACTGGGTCGGACCGATCGAGGTGCGGGTGCCGTCCGCGTTCGTGGAGTAGGGATCGACCCGGTTGTAGGAGCACATGATCGCGCCGGGCTTCGCGTTCGCCACGATGTCGGCGAACTGGCGGGTGTAGAGCTCGTGCATCGTGCGGTCGCTCGCGACCACGGTGTCGGCCGGAGCCTGACGGTTGGTCTCCTGGTTGTAGGCCGCGTAGTGCTTGAGCTCGGCGATGACCCCGGCGGACTGGATGCCCTGCACGGTGCCGGTCCCGATCGCGCCGGCGAGCAACGGGTCCTCACCGTAGGTCTCGTCGGCGCGGCCCCAGCGCGAGTCGCGGACCAGGTTGACCGTCGGTCCGAGCAGGACGTCCACCCCGGTCGTCCGGGACTCCTGGCCGAGCACGGCGCCGTAGCTCTTCGCGAGGCTCGGGTCCCACGACGACGCGAGGACCTCACCGGTGGGCAGGTTGGTCGTGCCGGTCAGCCGCAGCCCGTTCGGGCCGTCCTTCATCGTCATCCGCGGCAGGCACAGCCGCGTGACCGCCGGGATGATCCCGGTGTAGCCGTCGGTGTTGTACGTCCAACCGCTCGCGCCGTGGACCAGCGAGAGCTTCTCGTCGCGAGTCATCAGGGAGACGACCGCGGCGGCCTTGGCATCGGCCGTGGCGGAGGAGCCCACCCACGGACAGGAGGACGACGGGTCGGCGGCCGCGGGTCCCGCGACCGCGACGGTCAGCGACGCCGCGGCGGCTCCGGCTGCTGCGAGGGCGATCCACCGCTGACGGGCGGATCCGGGGGCACGCGGTTCGGTGCGCGGGCGTGGGTTTCGTGGCATGGGCGACGTCGCCTTTCCAGGGAGGGACCCCGGCTGGTCGACCACGGGCCCGGGCCGCGCGGGGAAACCGTTAGTCGGACGAACCAACGGCTGGGCACAGGTTAAGTTCAGCCGACAATCAGCGTCAAGGGGGCGAATCGACCGCCCGATACCGCTGATATCCGGCGAAATTCGCTGGTGCCCGCCTCGCGTGGCAGCCGTCGGTGACGGGGTGCTACGGCGCGGGAGGCGTGAGGAAGACGCCGGCGGTGCCGATGCGGACCCGTCGCCGGGCGGCGGTCTCGTCGTCGCCGAACCGGTCGACCCCCCAGGACAACGTGGTGGCGAGCTCGAACACCTCGTCGGCGGTCACGGCGGCGTCGGCGTCACCGCTCGCCTGGGCCGCGACGAGCAGGTGCCGCGTGGTGACCAGCAGCGGGTGGCACGCCGCTCCGACCGGGGAGTCCGGATCGACGCTGGCCGTCGCCACGCAGTAGGGCAGGTCGTGCCAGATGCGCAGGTCCCAGGTCAGGCGGACCAGCCACTCGGCCAGCGCGGCACGGGGTGGGAGTTCCCGCGCCAGGGCCTCGGCGGCGGCCGAGGCGCTGGCGATCTCCGCGGCCATGACGGCGCTCAGGAGGTCGTCGCGGGTGGGGAAGTTGCGGTACAGCGTGGCGTTGCCGACCCCGGCGCGCACGGCGATGGCGTCGAGCGGCGTGAGCACGCCCTCGGTCTCGAAGGTCGCACGGGCCGCGGAGAGGATCGCGTCGCGGTTGCGCCGGGCGTCGGCACGCAGTGGGCGGTCCGTCGTCACCTCGGGCGTCACGGGCACCTCCTCGACAAGTGGGGACAGTCCCCATATGCTCCGATGTGGGGATCAACCCCACTTACCGAGGAGTGTAGATGACGGGTTCTCTGCAGGGCCGGACCGTGCTGGTGACGGGCGCGAACGGAGGTCTGGGCGAGCAGTTCGTCCGCCAGGCGCTGGAGCGCGGCGCGGCGCGGGTGTACGCCGGAGCCCGCTCGCCACGGGAGTGGGCGGACGACCGCGTCGTCGCGCTCGCCCTGGACATCACCGACCCCGATGCCGTCGCCCGGGCGGTGACGGCCGCCCCCGACGTCGACCTGGTCGTCAACAACGCGGCCATCGCGCCCGAGGGCGACTCGATCGCCGGGCCCGAGGACGAGCTGCGCCGCGTGTTCGAGACCAACTTCTTCGGCAACCTGCGGATCGCCAACGCGTTCAGCCCGGTGCTCGCGCGCCACGGTGGCGGCACGCTGCTCAACGTGCTGTCGTCCGCGGCGTGGATCAGCGTGCCGACCGCCTACGGCGCGTCGAAGGCGGCGATGTGGTCGGCCACCAACGCGTTGCGTCTGCTGCTCGGCGGCCAGGGCACGCAGGTGACCGGGCTGCTCGTCGGGATGATCGACACCGCGATGTCGAGCCGGTGGGACGTGCCGAAGACCAGCCCCGCCGACGTCGTGGCGCAGGCGTACGACGGGATCGCCGCGGGCGCGCTGGAGGTCCTCGCCGACGACTCCACCCGTGGCCTGAAGTCGCAGCTGAACCGACCTGCCGAGGAGTTCTACCCGTGGCTGCACGAGCAGTTGGCCTGGTTCGCGGCCTGAGCGCTCACTCCAGCAGCCGGGCGAGGACCTCCGCCACGCGGCCCGGTTCCAGGGCCGTCGTCGCGCGCCCGACCGGCAGCTCGCACCGCACGGTGCCCGGGTCGCCGGTCGTCATCGCCTCGGGCCACACCCACACGCCGTCGTCCTCGGCGAGCCGACGGGCTGCGGCGGTGAAACGCTCGGCCGTCGTGGCGAACAGCAGGTGCATCATCGGGGTCTGCGGCGGATCGGGGACCACCCGCAGACCGTCGACACCCGCGCAGGCGGCGGCGATCGCGCGCGCGTGCTCGAGCCGGGTCGGCATCTCGGCCAACCGGTCGGCGAGCAGGTGCCGTGCCGACGCCGCGAGCGGCCACAGCCCGTACAGGGTGCCGCCGAGCCGGTGGCGCCACTCGCGCACCTGGGCGACGACCTCGGCCGAGCCGACGACACAGCAGCCGGCGAGCGCGCCGATGCCTTTGTAGAACGAGACGTACGCGGTGTCGAACAACGCGGCGATCTCGCGCGGCGGACGGCCGTACCCCGCACCCGCCTCCCACAGCCGAGCGCCGTCGAGGTGGACCGCCGCCCCCCGGCCGCGCGCCCACTCGACCTGGTCGACCAGGTCCTCCCACGCGGGGAGCGCGCCGCCGAGGTCGCGTTGCGGGAGCTCGAGCAGCAGGGCCGCGACGGGTTCGGCGACGGCGTCGAGGTCGGCGACCGTCACCAGCCGGTCGCCCGCCCCGACGGCGCGTCCCTGCAGCTGGTGCAGCCGCGCGTGGGCCTCGCCCTCGTGGGTGGCGAGGTGGCACAGGGGGTGCCAGAGCACCGTGCGGGATACGCGCACGTCCGCGTGCACACGCAGGGTCGCCGCCTGCGCCATCGTGCCGCTCGGCAGGAAGACCGCGGCGGGGAAGCCGAGCAGCTCGGCCACCTCGGCCTCGAGGTCGGCGACGACCCCGCCCTCGCCGTAGGTGTCGGGCACCACGTCCGGGCTGATCGAGGTGAGCAGGGCGGCGGGTGAGCTCGGGCCGTCACCCGCCACGAAGACCGTGCAGCGGTCGCGCCGGGCGCGGGTCTCGTCGTCCACGCGCTGCAGTGTGGCAACCGGGACGGCAACCCGGTCACCCGACCGGCCGGTCTGTGGTGGTTCGGTCGCCTTGTCACTTCGTGCCCGAGTTGTGCACCATGAAGGAATGGTCCGGATCCCCCGCTGGACGTCCCCGCGGCGCTGCACCTGGTGCGGTGGTGCGCTCACCCGTCGTCGGACGTGGTGCTCGCCCCGGTGTCGGCGCGCGTGGTCCGACTTCTGGGAGCCCGGTACCTAGGTGTACTGACCACGGACGTTGGTGACGGCGTGGCGAGCTGACACGGCGAAGACCTCCGGGTGAAGTGCGAGCTGTCGAGGAACGCACACACACCGGAGGTCTTCGTGTCACACGGTAACGCCCTGCTCACCCCCCGCGGCCGGCTCCAGCTGGCGCGGTGCGTCGTGGACGATCGGTGGCCGCTGCGCCGGGCGGCGGAGCGGTTCCAGGTCTCGCCGACGACGGCCAAGCGGTGGGCCGACCGATACCGCGCCCACGGCGCTGGGGGCATGGGTGACCGGTCCAGCCGCCCGCACCGCTCACCCGGGCGCACACCGGCTCGGCGGGAACGTCGGATCATCGGGCTGCGGGTGACCCGCCGGTGGGGCCCGGCCCG